>JAKSPF010000001.1 GCA_024405065.1 Sphaerochaetaceae bacterium
TGCTCATTCTGAAGAAATCACAGCTGCCGGAATGGTACCCGGATTCGGTTCGCCCATAGGCTGTAAGGAAGATACGGTTGTAATAGTTGATGATTCGGTTGCAAAATCCAACAACCTTGTTGCCGGTGCAAACAAAGAAGGTTTTCACTATCTGAATACAAATTACGGAACAGACTACACAGGTTTTGTTGCAGATATTGCAAGCGCACAAAACGGTTTTATCTGTCCGCAATGCGGTCAGAAACTTACCTCTTCAAAGGGTGTTGAAGTGGGAAATATTTTCCAGCTCGGCACACGTTACTCTGAGGCAATGAACTGCTACTATCAGGATGAAAACGGACAGAGAAAACCTGTTGTAATGGGAAGCTACGGAATAGGCATAGGCAGGCTTTTGGCGTGTCTTTGTGAACACTACAATGATGAAAAGGGTCTGAAACTTCCTTTAGCTGTAGCTCCTTATCAAATTCATTTTATTTCTCTTGTAAAAAATTGCAAAATATCGGATGATATATACGGTGAGCTTGAGTCTGCCGGATTTGAAGTTCTGTATGATGACAGAAATGAAACGGCTGGTGTAAAGTTTGCAGATGCTGATTTGATAGGTATTCCTATCCGTATCACGCTCGGTACAAAAAGCCTTGCGGAAGGAAAGTGTGAAGTCAAGTTGAGGAGTAATCCTGATGAAACGCTGAACTTCGGAATTGACACTGTTGTATCGGAGATGAAAGCCCTCCTAACAAGGCTCGTATAGGATTGAGGGTCACCTTCTTGGTTGATTGTTTTACCTGAGCCTTGAATCAATACCTTGGGCTGTTGCGTTCCCCCACAATGCGCAGCCCTTTTTTTTATTTAATAGATTATCATCCGATTTTTTGTGATAAGCTAATTGCAAATTGCGATTAGATGAGCCTGAAACGGCACTACGTCCGTTGCCGGAATTACTGATGTTGATTTGCAAAGTCAAATTCAGGATTTATGAAGAGAGTTTTGAAAGTTGCTCCACAGGGAACAAAAAGGTTTTACAGCAATGTCCTTATAAGACATTGAATCAGTTCCGTCGTATAAGACTAATCCGGAAACGGAATCTGAATATTCCGAATTAAATTTCTCGATACCTTTTGTCCAAGTTGTCTGAAAAGTTTTTGTAGACTTTATTTCAACAGGTTGAATTTTTCTTCCTCTTTCTATTACCAAATCTACTTCTATTCCATCTGATGTTCTGTAGTAATACATTTTTTCCGACTTCAGTTCATTGAAGTTTCTCTTTATGTATTCAAGAACTACTAAATTCTCAAATAATGCCCCGTAAGCTTTGTCTTTCCGTAATTGCTCTGTATCTCTTATTCCGAGTAGTGCACAAGCCAAGCCGGTGTCATAAAAATAAAGTTTCGGGGACTTCACTAATCTTTTTGTTTTATTTACGAAGTAGGGTTGCAGTTGAAAACAAATAAACGATGTTTCAAGAATTGACAACCACTCGTAAACAGTTTTTGTTGACACTCCACAATCCTTTGCCAGACCGGTAATATCAAGAATATTCCCTATTCTATTTGCACAAAGTACAACAAATTTTCTAAAAAGAGCAGCATCTTTAATTTTTAATACTTCACGAACATCTTTTTCTACATAGGTAGAAATATAGTTTTCAAAAAATGGTCCGACTGACATTTTATTTGAAAGCAGTCTTGGGTATCCTCCATATAAGATTCTTTCACTTGCGTTGTCGGAAGAATACAATTTTTCTGCTTCTTTCATAGAAAAGGGCAGAAGATTGAAAATAGCAACCCTTCCTGAAAGAGATTGGCTGACCGCCTGCATCAGGAGAAGGTTATTTGAACCCGTAAGAATAAACATATTAGGCACATTGACTTGGTCTACAATACCTTGAATATAGGACAAAATTGCCGGAACTTTCTGAATTTCGTCCAAGATTGCCCCGTTTGGGTAATTACTTAAAAAACCGATCGGATCATTTTCTGCTCTCTCTCTTACATCCGGAGTTTCCATTGATACATATGGTTTGTCTGTGAACAGCATTTTACACAATGTTGTTTTTCCGGATTGCCTTGGTCCCTGTATTAAGATTACAGGATATTCTCTTGCAATTTCAGTAAGCTTGTCTTTAATTTCTCTTTCAATCATAAGCCAACAGTATCATAATTCTTGCAAAATGGGAAGTAAAAGTCTTGCAAAACGGGAAGTAAAAGTCTTGCAAAACGGGAAGTAAAGAAAGTGCAGAAATACTTAGAGACCAAACCCATATCTTATTTTACAGCATAGTTGCTGCAATCAATAAAATCGTCTTTTTCTTGTGAAAGTTTCAGCATATCAACTTTTCCGCCCTGATTTTTAGGGAAGCTGTCACGTATTTTAATCAGCTTCGGAAGAACCGGAATATCCTTGCAATCCGACAAGATGGCAAACAACTTCTCCGCAAGAGCATCTTTGTCCGTTATCGGTTGATTCGGTATGATGTGAACAGAATAGACATTTTTCCCATTATACATCATATTAACCATCTTGATACACGACACTTCAGGCTCCTTTTTCAGGACATTTTCCACAATATAAGGGTAAACACACTTACCGTCCGGAGCGACAAACCTTTGACTGATTCTTCCGAGAACAGTCAATTCTCCGTTATGATTCATTACTCCCAAATCTCCGGTACGAACCCATTTTCTGCCTTCTTCATCTCTGATAAAAAAGTTTTTTGTTTCTTTTGGGTCGTATATGTACTCCCTCATGGCAGTAGGTGTGTATATGAATATCTCTCCTGTTTCTCCGTATTGCTTTTCTTTCAGTGTATCGTGGTCAAAAATTGAAACGGTATTGTACGGAACTGCCACCCCGGCACAGACAGGATTTTTCAGGTTATACGGAGCAAAGGTGACCATGCTGTTGGTTTCCGACATTCCATACATATTCCGCAACCGGTCTTTTGCTCTTTTCTCTTTCAGAAATCCGGTGATTGTATTGTATTCAACTTCAGAAACAGCTTCCCCTATTGTGTAGGCACATTTCACATCCGAAAGGTCAAGTTCTCCGGAGAAAGAAGCAATCATTGCAAGCCACAGTGACGGAGGAGAAAAAAGAATATTTGCACGATACAAAGCTGAATCTTTGAGAAAGGTCGCAAACGGATACTTTCCCGGGTATCGCGGGTGTTGGAGAACGGTAAGCCCCATCATAAGCGGTACTAAAAGAAGTAAAGACGTTCCGGAAACAACTCCCGTTGAAAGAGTTGCAGAAAGTACATCTCCTCTGTTCCAGTCAAACCCTGCCCTGCGGACAATTTTTTCCAAAGCGATATAACTCCTGTTTTCCATTACGATTCCTTTGGGTGCTCCTGTAGAACCTGTTGATGCTGAAATCGTAAGAGGAAAATATCCTCCCCACACTTCTTCTGCACATTCGGTTATTTTGAAATTGAGAAAAACATCCCACGTGCAGATATTGGATGAAGATTCACTGTATTCTTTATCGGAGCAATCTTCTCCTATCGGTTTGTCATAGGGCAGAATCACTATATGCGACAGTTCATCCGCCGCATTGTTTTCAGAAAATCTGAGATACACATCATTTGTACAGAATATCAGAGGAATATCAATATCCGACACCGCATGTATGAATAACTCAGAAGTTGTTCTGTCTGTCAGAATCATTACTCCGACGCCGATTTTACTGCAGGCAAGAAGAATGGAAACAGCCTGAGGAGAGTTTGCCCCGAGCAAAATCATTTCTCCTTTCCTTATGTTCAGGGATGTCATGATATCAGCCACTCTGTTTGCCTGACAGATAAGTTGCTTATAACTTATTCTCTTCCCCATAAAAATAAGTGCAGCATCATCTTGGTGTTGTTCATTTGCCTCAACAATTGCTCTGTACACTGACATATCGGTGTCTTTATACTTTAGAACATCCTTATTGTGCAGAACAGATGAAGGATGATTTTTTGTTTTTCCAAGCCGCAACATTCTGTCTTCCTCTCTTTTTTACCCTTGTTTTTAATCGTATCGTTTACAGATGCTTTTGCTTTGAATTATTAAGTTACAGTATCAGTGTCTCCATTTCAATAAGGTTTCTGTCAGGATTATAAAATTTTACTACTCGCTAACCATGACTGTGAGTCATTGTTGCAAGGTATGTATTCCGATGGTGAGACATATACATCAAAAGATTTTACTTTGAGGAAAGTAACGGCAAACATGCTGTCTGCCGATATAATGGAAATGTTTTTTATTTAAAATTAGCTCTGTGTTTTATACTGCAAAAGCAAGTTCAGAATTCATGAATGGAATTTGGCAATTGGCTTTGGTATAATGGAAGAATGGATGTATGTTTTGAAATGGTTTCCGATGCCGTAATTACGTTGCAAGGCAAGGCACGGAAAACCCCGATACTCAGTTCAGCTTTTCTAGGTGAAAATCTTTTTTTGAAGGCAGAAAATCTGCAAAAAACAGGTTCTTTCAAGTTCAGGGGTTCTTTGAACAAGATACAATCTCTCTCTGATGATGAGTTGTCACACGGCATAATTGCCTGTTCTTCCGGAAATCACGCACAGGGTGTTGCTCTTGCCGCATCAAAAATTGGAATAAAATCCATAATTTGTATGTCTGAGCGTGCTTCAAAACAGAAAATAAATGCCACAAAATCATACGGCGGAGAGGTACTTCTTGTTCCGGGATCCTATGACGATGCAGCAAAAAAAGCTGAAGAACTGCGTAAAGAAAACGGCTATACCTTAGTTCACCCTTTCAATGATCCGTTTGTAATTGCAGGTCAGGGTACAATAGGAGTAGAAATTGCAGAGCAGGTTCCCGATGTTCAACAGATTCTTGTACCTGTAGGTGGCGGCGGACTGATAAGCGGTATTGCTCTTGCAATCAAAACCCTCAAACCTTGTTGTAAAGTAATCGGAGTACAAGCGGCAAACGTTCCGTCAATGTTCTCTTCAATGGCAGCAAGAAAGATTGTTTCCGTCAAAGAAAACAAAGAAACACTTGCAGACGGCATTCACGTTCTGACTCCGGGAGACATCACCTTTGCAATGGTTAACAAATATGTTGATGACATAGTCACTGTCTCTGAAAAAGAAATAATGGATGCCATGGTGAAATTGCTGGCATACTCCAAGACCGTGGTGGAAGGAGCCGGTGCGGTATCCGTTGCGGCCTTCCTTTCAGATAAAGTAGATAAAAACCTCAAAACAGTCTGTGTTGTTTCCGGCGGAAATGTTGACTTGGAAGTTCTGAACACAGCCATAAGCATTGAGTCCGGCCTTATATAATGTCTGAAAAAAACACTTACTCTGTTATTTGATTTTGACCCATTTTGTTGGGTCAAAAATGTTGTCTTTCACGGTCCACCATTCTCCGTTTCCTACACCGAATTTTGTAGCAGATTGGTGACCGTTTACAAATATGGGTTGTGGCATTACAAATTTGTTTTTGTTATTTATTTCTTTTCCCGTAAAAGGATTAACCGCATTAAACAGTCCATTCACAGCCAGCGTAGGACTGTCCGCATTTGTCATAAATTCATTGGAGACTGTAAACCCATGTGAATTAAAATCTTTTACAAGCATTATGGGATTAAAACATCCACCTGCACCTTTAACAATACCATCACCCAAGTCAAATCCGTGATCAGACGTGAGAATAATCCTTGTATTATCATAAACTCCGCATTCCCTCAGATAATCAAACCATTCACCCAAAGTAATCAGTGCTGCAAGCTGACACCTGATGTGATAGACAGTAATATAATTTGAAGTATCTAAAATACCCCCCCCCATCGCAGATACAACCGTATCTGCAGTAACAAAAGGAACCTTATCTTTCACAGTAGAAATGGGAGCAGTAACCTCTGAGATAGTTCCGCTATGAGGTGTTGTATTCTGTAGCATCAGAAAGGTGTTGTCTTGCCCATCCTCAATTTCCACAATATCCGTCAAACTCAAGAGTGTTGAATATTCATTTGCAAAGTGGGCATCAATCACATCTGATGAAGTGGTAACATAGGAACCGGTATCGTAAAAAGGATCGTACAAAAAAAGCGGACAGCACTTCATAATCGGGAACCAAAAGTAATTGTGCAAAAAAGACCTTACATCCGATACCGAATATTTCTGTTCATACGCAAAACGAAAAACACCGTTCAGATCATAGGCTTTGACATTCTCATACCCGTCATAAATACTTAAATCAGAAAATCGGACGTATTCCTCCGTAGGAGGATTTATCACGGTAACATCGTATCCTTCATCAGAAAAAACCGCCGGTAAGACTTTCAATGCTTCATTGTGTCTTACATGCAAAGATTCTTCCGGTCTGTTGTTTATTGCATCAGGAGTATATTCATACCCTCCGAATAAGGCGGGACTACCTGTTGTTGTCCATCCGCCGAACGATACGGTATTAGGATAGAACGTAAAACCGTCATATAGATTTTTCAGTTGAGGATAAAGCGTCAGCTCAAACGGAAAAAGATAACCGGGAGCCCTGTCAAGCATTATAACAATTACATTTTTCCCTGTTCTGCTCATAGCAAAAAGCTTTTTTTCTGCAGATATTTTATCCGTTTTGGTCACATGAACGGTTTTGAGCCTGACACCTATGGTCACAATATTCACAAGACAGATGGAAATTACAGTTATAAGAAAAATCACAGTCAGAGATTGTGTAAACTTTCTGAATCTGAAAAATATAAGGCAAACTACAGATATCACTGCAATGTCTACAACAACATTGAAAAGCATCTGTTTTGAAGTAAAAATTACCTCTTTGTCGTAAATCAGATTATATGACAGAATCCCGAGGTCCTTTCCGAAAAACAGGAAATTCACCAACCCCACAACAAAAAACGCAAGCATTACACAACTGAGCATTTTTTTAAATTTTCCCTGCATAAGAACATAGTAAATATTCACCCACACAAGAAACAGACCGCCGAACATACAGAGCGTAGTCATCAAAACTCTTGAAATACTCATCGGAGCAGGAGAAAATTCAGCGGGAGAGGACTTTATTACAGATGACGGTATGAGCAAACCCATCAGCAGTGTCAGCAATATACAAGAAACATAGAATATGTGTTTGTATGTACCCTGCTCATCTTCCTGAGCGTATTGCTTTTCTGTATTCAGAAAACTGCACAGCAAAGGGATACTTCCGGCAACACAGATTGCAACAAAAAACATCATTTTCTTGAAATTTGATGCGTATCCCATTTTGATTGCAACCATCAATATCACAACTCCGGCCAGTGCACACAGGTAATATCCGAATCTCTTATATTTCTTTGATAAATTTCCGACCAGATTTTTTCCCAAGGAGAACACATTGTTCATTGTCCAGTAAAGTACAAGCCCTGACGGACTGTTATACAACAACACCAAAAATACCAGTGCCATTATGTACAGCTGCAACTTTTCTTTCAGCTTGAACCCTCTTGTGTATATTGCTCCGGACACTATGTTTACAAGTGTCATCACCACAGGAAGCACATTTATCGTAACTCCCGCAAAACTTATCAATGCATCAGGTTTTGCCAGATTACTGAAACAGAAAAAACTCACCCCTTCCAGAAGTTTCAGTTTTGACAGATAGTTATACGCTGCCATGAAAAACGGTATCTGCAATAACAAAGATATTGCTCCGCGCAATGCATATATCGGCTTATAATTCTGCTCCCTGTAGTATGCAGAAAGCACCATTACACGTTTGTCTCCATGATAACAGCGTTTTATCTGATTTACCCACTTCTCCATGGATTTCTGCTTGTTCCGTTCTTCTTCCTGTATGGCATCAGACCTTTTGTACAGTGGCAGAACCAACAATTGGACAATCAGACTTACTCCGATTATTGATATTCCCGGATTTTCGGAAAATCTGTAGATTATCGCAAATACAAATTCTATTATAAATTCTATCGGTCCTATCAGAAGTGCATAAAAAAGGTTCATATCAGGGTTCTGTCCTTATAAGTTTCCAGTTTTCCGGAACAAAAATATTTTCCTTCACATTCCACCAGTTACATCCTCCGGCAGAAACAAAAAAGTTTCCCGTTCTCAACTCCGAATCGCTGTCATCAAGAATCATCTGTATACCCGACTTTACCTGACTGTCAATAGGTCTTCCGGTAAACGGATTAACAGGATTGTCTATAGCATCGCTGAAAGCAATTGTCGGAACATCTGCATTTGTCATAAATTCGTCATCTATTTTAAAACCATGTGCATCAAAATCCTTTACCATCAGAAGAGGATTGAATCTTGTAGCTAAACTGCTGAGTTTTGAGCAATTCATTTCCCATCCGTGATCAGAAACAATGATTATTTTGGTATTATCAAAAACATCATTATCCTTCAGCCACTGACAGTATTCACCAATTGCAATAAGAGCAGCCAAATTAGTACGCAGATGCATTTTAGAACTGTAATCCGATACATCAAGGACGTAACCATCAGAAGATTCAACCACACCTGACGGAACATCTACCATAGGAACCTCAGAGTATCTTGTGGGGATAACACCGGAAGCTTCGGCAATACCTCCGTCATGAGTTACACAACTGTACATGAGAAAAAAAGCATTGCTGCAGTCTTCCGCAACTCCGGTAATTTTTTCAAGATTCAGAAGTCCGGAATAATCATCTATAAACCCTGAATCAAGAAAATCAGAATCGGTTGATGTATAATAACCGTCATCATATATCGGGTCATACATACATAACGGACACATTTTCATGATTGAATACCAGAAAAAATTGTGAATAAAACTCCTTTTATTTGATACGGGATATTCTTTCTCATAATCTTTAACAAACATCCTTTCAATTCTGCGGACACTGATATCAGGATATTCGTCATACATACTTAAATCGGATGTCCAGACATAATTTGCCAAAGGAGGATCAAACACATCTACATTGTAGCCGTTTTTTGAAAAAAGCAAAGGCATAAGCAAAAGAGCCTGATTATGTTTTTCTTTTAATGATTCATTCTCTCTGTCATTGATTGCCTCAGGCGTGTACTCGTAACCTCCAAACAGTGCCGGAGAGCCTTTGACAGTTCCTCCCGCAAAGGAAATTGTATTCGGATAATAGGTAAACCCATCCAGCAGGTCTCTCAATTGAGGATACAGATCAAGCTCAAACGGAACAGCAAAACCCAAGGCTCTATCCAGAAAAAAGACAATAACATTCCTGCCCTTTTTACTCAGACATAGAATTTTTCCGTCTTCCGGTAATTCATCCATGCTATTAACAGTACTGTCATCCCGAAATTTTTGTGATTTTTTGTTTTTAATAAAAATCGAACCGATATTAACAAAGCTCAGAGCAATTATACTAATCAGCAGAATAATTGAAAGTTTATGCACAATGTGTTTAAACTTGAAAAACAATAACCAGCAGACAATAAACACAAAAAAATCAACAACAATGTTTATCGCAATTTCTTTGTGAGCAATTGACAATGGCTTGTCAAAAACAAGGTTATAGGACAGAATCCCGAAGTTCTTTCCGAAAAACAGGAAATTCACTGTGCCTACAAGCAGTATTACAAAAACGAGAAATGAAAAAGAACCTTTTGATTTATCTCCTGCAAAAATATAGTAAATATTGCTCCATATCAGAAACAACCCTGCAAACAGGCAAAACGTTGTTGCCATAATTGCCCATACGGTCATTCCTCCTGCTCCGAACTCGTCCGGAGAAGATTTGATAACAGCGGAAGGAATAACCAAGCCTATGAAAATCGTCAAAGATACAACTGAAAGATAAAAAATCTTTTTTGAAATTTTCCTTCTATCCGGCAGTATATCTATCCGGTTTGCATTTTTCTTGACAACTGATAAAAAAAGAGGAACTGAAGAAATAACGGCAACCGCAATAAAAAAAACTGTTTTTTTCAGATTTTCAGCGTAACCTTTTGTCACTCCGATAATCAGTATTGATATGCCTGTCACTAAACAGAGCCATTGTCCTGCATTTCTCCACTTCCTTGTTACCAGTGCAAAGAGATTTTTTCCCAAGGAGAACACATTGTTCATTGTCCAGTAAAGTACAAGCCCTGACGGACTGTTATACAACAACACCAAAAATACCAGTGCCATTATGTACAGCTGCAACTTTTCTTTCAGCTTGAACCCTCTTGTGTATATTGCTCCGGACACTATGTTTACAAGTGTCATCACCACAGGAAGCACATTTATCGTAACTCCCGCAAAACTTATCAATGCATCAGGTTTTGCCAGATTACTGAAACAGAAAAAACTCACCCCTTCCAGAAGTTTCAGTTTTGACAGATAGTTATACGCTGCCATGAAAAACGGTATCTGCAATAACAAAGATATTGCTCCGCGCAATGCATATATCGGCTTATAATTCTGCTCCCTGTAGTATGCAGAAAGCACCATTACACGTTTGTCTCCATGATAACAGCGTTTTATCTGATTTACCCACTTCTCCATGGATTTCTGCTTGTTCCGTTCTTCTTCCTGTATGGCATCAGACCTTTTGTACAGTGGCAGAACCAACAATTGGACAATCAGACTTACTCCGATTATTGATATTCCCGGATTTTCGGAAAATCTGTAGATTATCGCAAATACAAATTCTATTATAAATTCTATCGGTCCTATCAGAAGTGCATAAAGCAAACTCATCCCGAAATTTCCTTCTTTTTCTTTATAAGATAATCTACTGTCAGTTTTGCAGACTCACCGATGTACTGCCAGCAGTCAGCTTTGACAGATGCCCTGTTTGCCCGCAAAACATCACTTGCAAGAGCTTTGTCAATCACATCTTTAATACTGGAAAAATCGTCTTCTTTAAGCTCGTAACCCAACCTTTCCATTGCCTGATTACGCCATACAGGTCCGTCAATCCATGCAGCATCATACTTTGACCTGTCAAATGTTCCGCTTGCATAAATCAGAGGTCTGTCAAACAGCAAGGTATAGTCAAAAACCACACCTGAAACATCGGAAATCATTATGTCTGATCGGCGTAACACGTCAAAATTATCGTTGTCGTAATTCCACTCAAAATTACTGAATTCACTCTGTAGCGTTTCAAGCACTTGTGATTCGGAGTGAACAGACTGAGGATGCGGGCGTACTATGATTTTGTAACCGGTAGCAGCAAGTTCTCTGAGCAACTTTCTGCCGTATTTTGACAAAAGTCCTTCCGGTCCCCATGTAGGAGCAACCAATACAGTAGTAATGTCATTTTTTTCAACAATTTCAGCCGAAGATTTTTTCAGCATTGTATCCATATACGGAGAACCTACAACTTCAAGGTCTTTTGCTTTGATTCCTCTTTTTTGCTCAAGTTCACGTACATAAGATTTCTGAAATTCTCCGGAAAGCAGAATTGCATCAAAAAAATCTATTCCGAACATCTCGTAGTCAATCACTCCGCCCACTTCATGTAAAATGTGAACATAATATTTTGTGTTTGCCGAACGCTTCCACTGATACACATCAAGTCCGGGTGTTGTTGCCAAACAAATATCGGATTTAAGCATATTCATTCGGGCAAACGCCTTGTTCCCTTCTCCTGCAAATCTGCATTTTACATATCTGTAGTTTTCCGAAAGTGCAGGATCGTCGGATGAAGCAGTCCAATAGTCTACCTGAATTTTTCTTTTTTCAAACTCATCACATATCGGTTTAAAAACATTCCAATAACGTTTGCTGTCACTGAATATTGCATACGGTACGTAATTTACGTCTTTTGCAACTGCTTTACCTCCGTGTACCAAAAAACTGAACTTCACTTTAAGTTTCTGAACAAAGAAAAAACCTGCGGTGACCACGCCTATCAGAACCGTGAACAACATACTCCCGGTTCCCGGATCTATATAACAGAACATAAAGGATCAAAACCCTCCCTATAGCAAAAATATTAAAGAGACGGTTACAAAATTGCAATCAACTCTGAAACTTACTTGCCTACTTGCGGAAACTTTCGCGCCAAACCTTTGCAGGACTTATTCTGAACCGAACCAGACAGTAAATCCATGCTATTGCAATACTGGAAAGATGTACAAGATGGGATATTCCTGCGCTCGTTCCGAATACCTGAGAAAGAACCTCAATCAACATGAAAATCATGACAGCTAAAGGCATTTTCATGGGAATAAAAAAGAACAAAAGTATTCTGCTGTCAGGGAAAAGAACCGATATCAGAAAAAGCAACCCGTATATCGGCCCTGAAGCTCCGAGTATCATCACATTGGACATTCCGCCTACAGTATTCACCGCAGAGCTTAGAATTCCGCCGAGAACTCCGGTAACAAGATAAAAAAGAAGAAACTCACGACTTCCCAGAAAACGTTCGCAGGACATCCCGAACATCAGCAGGGCATACATGTTGAACAGAAGGTGTGTAAAATCAACATGAACAAACATATAACTCACAAACTGCCACACAAAACCGTGTTTCACCATCTGCGGCACAAGTCCGAGCCAATAAATAAGAGGCACGCCTTTTACCGAAAATTTGAAATGCCCGACGGCAAAATAAACAAGTACATTGAGCATTACAAGGTACAGGCAAACCGAACAGTATGTATAGGTGAATTTTTTGTTGAAAATATTGTTGTTCATAGGATAAAACATAAACGTTAGCAGGATTCTGGTCAATCACGGTTTTTCAGCAACCGGCGAACCGGCACTATCGCAATTTACTTCACTTTGTGATTTACTTTCAATATGGCAACAAACAAAAGAGACACTGCAGATTCATATACCCAAAGGGCTCATAGAGAAGGCTATCCGGCAAGAAGCGTATACAAACTTGAGGAAATACAGAAACAGAACAGTATTATAAAACCGGGTAACACGGTACTTGATGTAGGTGCCGCACCCGGCAGTTGGACCCTGTACACTCACCGTGAGTTGCTCAAAGGGAACGGACGCATAATTGCAGTTGACCTCAATCCCCTGAATCTCAATCCCTTACCTTCCACGGTCACGGCATTTGTCGGTGATGCTTTCTCAGATGAAATACGGGCAAAACTCACCGCAAACGGACCGTTTGATGCAATAATCAGTGATGCGGCTCCCATGACAACCGGAAACCGCACAGTAGATACGTCAAGAAGTGAATATCTTGCCGAACAGGTTGTCCGTCTTGCACAGGAGCAACTGAAACCTCACGGAAACCTTGTAATAAAGATATTTCAGGGCGGCGGACAACAGCAGATAATGCAGATAATGAGAACCCTGTTTGTAAAATCAAAGTCACTCAAACCCAAAGCCTGCCGCTCTGACAGTTTTGAAATTTACCTCATCGGACTGGACAAACGTTCTTAAACGGCCAGCAGAGAATGAAGCTTTCTTGCAAATTCAGACGGATTTTTCGGCATTACTCCTGAAGACAGCAATGCCTGATCAAGAAGCACAGAACTGGCATCGTCTATAAAATCCTTATCTTTTGACTCTGCAATTCTTTTCACAAACGGATCCTGTTCGTTTATCTCAAGAATCGGAGCACTTTCCATACCGGACTGTCCCATGGCTTTCAACATTTGCTGCATTTGAACAGTAGGATCATTTTCATCAGCAACAACTACGGCAGAAACATCGGAAAGCCTGTTGGAAAGCTTAACTTCCTTCACCCTGTCACCGAGACTCTTCTTTATCTTTTCAGCAAGTTCTGACTTTTCTTCTTTGGCTTGCTTCTTTTCCTCTTCGGTCATGAAATCTTCCATTGCACTGCTGCGGTTTATTGCCTTAAGTGCAATTTCTTCATACTTGTTCACGGAAGAAATCACAAGTTCATCAATGTCATCAGTCATCAGCAGAACTTCAATACCTTTCTCCTTATAGGAAGAGAGGAGCGGTGAGTTCTTTAATGTCTGCTCATCCCCGCCGGTTATGTAATAAATGCTTTTCTGGTCTGATTGCATCCTCTCCTTATATTCCTTAAGAGAGGTGTAACCGTCAACGGACGTGCTTTTGAACCTCACAAGACCGAGCAATTCATCACGGTTTGCATAGTCCTGATAAAGACCTTCTTTCAACGGACGATTGTACTGTTCAATAAACTTTGTATAAAGCTCCGGATTCTGTTCGGAAATCTTTTTAAACTCAGACAGAAGTTTCTTAACAGAAGCATTCCTTATAGCTGACATCACCTTGTTCTGCTGAAGAATTTCACGACTCACGTTAAGAGGGAGATCTTCACTGTCTATCACACCCCGTACAAAACGCAGATATGTAGGTAAAAGTTCCTTGTCATCGTCAGTTATATAAACACGCTTCACGTAAAGTTTCACACCGGGTTTGTAATCAGCATGATACATATCAAACGGAGCCTTTGCAGGAATGAAGAAAAGCGTTGTGTATTCCGTTGCACCTTCAGCCTTTGTGTGAATGAAGAAAAGCGGATTTTCAGAGTCATAACTTGCGTTTTTGTAAAATTCGTTATAATCGTCATCCTTGAGCTCGGACTTGCTTCTTGTCCACAAGGCCGCAGCACTGTTTACCTTATCAACCTTATGCTCACTGCCGGTGACATTGTATTTGTCATCATAAGTATTCTGGTCGTACGCAAGATATATGGGATATGCAATGTGATCACTGTACTGCTTTATAAGATTTTCAAGTTGCCACCGGTTTGCATACTCTTTTCCTTCATCGTTAAGATAAAGGACAATAGTTGTTCCGCAACTTTCACGGGAAGCATCGTCAATTGTGTATTTATCATGACCGTCGCTTGTCCATTTGAAAGCCGTATCACTTCCGTATGCACGTGAAGTCACCTCAACTTTGTCTGCTACCATAAATGCCGAGTAGAAGCCTACGCCGAACTGTCCTATCAGATTACTGTTTGCTTTCTGGTCATCCGAAAGATTTGCAAGAAAACGCTTTGTACCGCTGTGAGCAATGGTTCCGAGATTTTCCTCAAGCTCATCATGGCTCATACCTATACCGTTGTCGGAAATGGTAAGGGTACGTTTATCACCTTCGGTGAATGATATGTCTATGCGCAATTCACCGTCAACAGACGTATTTTCCGTAAGACTCCTGTATTTAAGTTTATCCAGTGCGTCGGAAGCATTTGATATAAGCTCCCTGAGAAAAATCTCCTTATGTGAGTAAAGAGAGTGAATAATAAGGTGAAGAAGGTCTGAAACCTCCGTCTTGAACTGTCTGCGTTCCATCTGACGCCTCCTGAAAAAAATGCAGTCTGCGGCAAAGACCGCAGACCTGATAAAGTTACCCCCAATTCACCAAAACGGCAAGTTCCTCTGTAAATCAATGAATTTCAAGGTACAGTGAAAATCTGAGTCTTTGATTGATTCCGGCTCCTATGACAATCTCACCGAACCTTGAACCGAGACGATAACCGGCGAACAGACCTACATCCCATAACCCGCCCTTGCACCCTGAAAACGGAGCCACATTTGAATCTGTCCGCTCACCCAATTCATCATGCATCAACTCATAGGGCATCAGAAATGCCGTATGCTCGTCATTTGACCTGAAGCCTGCTTTCAGCTGAAACAGCAGGTGCGGTTCAATAAGCCCGTCTGCAAGCTTATAGTCATAGGAAACACCGCCCATTATACAGTCTCTTACAAAAAAACCGCATGAATATCCGGGCACCCCGTAACTTCCTCCGTAATCCGTATATGATTCAGTAAGTATCCGCGGCTCACGGCTTGTCTGAGCAAAAAGTTCAACTCCGAGAAGAGATTTATCACTTAACTGGAAAAAGTCTTCAAACGCACCTATCAGTTTATAGGTCCAGAAGTTGTATTTTTTATCCTTAAACACCGTTCTTCCCACTCTGCCGCCCAGATCGGCACGTAATCCGTTCACCCCGTTTTGTTCGGCAATGTAATCACCGATACGGATAAAAGCAAGTTCCAACTTCGGGAAAAACAACGTGTAGCGTCCGTTTTCAGAATTGAACAACTCCGGAAATACTCCGGGATCCCACGCTTTGTCATTTTTAAGAAAAAACACGTCCGCTTTGACTGCAAAATTTGAATTGATGTCTTTTTCATCTGTAACTTTGATTCCTGCGCTTCCTCTGATGCCGAACTCTGTTCCTCTTACCGCCGTTCCATGAACAATAGAAAAGTCATCAAAATCTCCGGAAGATTTTACAATATCTTCATTCAGGTTAAGCCTGTTGGTACGTATACTTATGCTCCCTGCATCAAGAACGAACGTATGTCTGAAATACAGATTAATGTCATCTCCCTCCGAATCGTCATCAAGAAGAACAAATCCCTCATATTCCGCTTTCATACCGTTTCCGATTTTTACAGCCGTAGACATACTGTAATTAGACCCCTGTATCTCATGAAGAAAAACCTTTACGGCAAATGTGGGAATCACATTCAGAACCGGTGATTTACTGCGTCCTTCCTTAAAATCAAAGCTGAGAGAACCCGTTCCGAACAAACCGATTGAAACACGTGAATCGTGAAGGGCCCTTGATTTTCTGTATTCTGTTGAAGCCTGTGCCTTTGATACCGCCCTTTCCTCCCATTTGGTAAAATACTCACCCTGACGGTTCGGATCTTTGTGCTCCCTTTTGTCCTCAGGAATACTTTCCGCAATTTCCAGAAGAGCATCATAGCATTGCCTGACCGCTTCTTCACCGCGCTTTATTGACTCCTCCGCCTTTCCGAAATCCAAAGTGCCGATTCCCGTAAGATCCGGTTCAAGCACAATATCGGCATACTGAATCTGCTCCTTTACAGGTCCGGAAACTATAAGGGAAAACACTCCTCCGGCCGTACCGGAAAGAGACTCGTATGTTTCACGGGTATTTCCCAACTTGGCATTCACATTTTCACAGATAACAATATCAAATCCGTATTCTCTTGCCAATTTTGCCGGCATATTGTCTTTGAGACCACCGTCAAACACCAGAGTTCCGTCAGCAAGCTCATACGGTTTGAAAGCAAGAGGAATGCTCATTGAACCTCTCATTGCATCAATAATTGAACCGTCCTTGAAGACAATCTTTTCACCGGTAACCGCATTTACCCCTATGCATCTGAACGGCACAACAAGATTGTCAAACCTTATCCATTTGGGAACATTTCCTACGGTCTCATTAAAAAAATTCATTATCTTGTAATCATCAATGAGACCGTTTATTTTTCCCACGCCTTTTCCGATTTCAAGGTTCAGAATATTGTATGTGTCATAGGAAAACGGCTCGGTCATTTCTACATAACCGGAGCTTTCAAATGTTGTGAAAAGATTTTTAAGGTCATTGTTCTCAACAACCCTTCTTATATCTCCCGGACTGTAACCCGCACAGTAAAGTCCCCCTATGAGTGCACCCATGCTGGTTCCCAGTACCATATCAATCGGTATACCGAGCCTTTCCAGCTCTTCAAGAACAGCAATATGGGCAATGCCCTTTGCTCCACCGCCTGAAAGAACAACCGCCACAGAGGGTCTTCCGTTTAATGTAGAAAATACAGATGTCACCGCAACACAGAAAACCAAAAACAGGACAATACACCTTTTCATTTCAAAGAGCTCCTCTTACACCCAAGTTTTTATATCATCAAGCATCGTGCTTTTGTAAAAAAATCTGTCAAGAGCAAGTTCTCCGGCAGCCCTTGTTCCCGCCTTTTCTCCGAGAAGAGATCTGCGCACCTCAAAATCCGGACAGACCTCTCTTATTTTATCAAGGCAGGCATCAGGAATAGAGGCTCCTTCTCCGCCTATTACCGCAAGTTTGGCACCGGTTATGCGATATGCGGCTCTGAGAGCCTTTGAAACAGCATGGAAAACATCGTCACCTAAATTTTCCCATATATCGGAAAGTCTTGCATCTTTTTGTCCCGTAATCTCACAGGCTGTGCATATATGCTCTAAATCCGCTTCAGGTGAAACCTGCAGTTTTCCGAACTCAGAACCGCAAGTCAGTATTCTGCCGCAGGAAATAACGGCAAGACTCATTGACTGCCCCCAGTTGAGGTACATTGCAGATTCTTTTTCAGCAAGATTTCTGTCAACAAGTTTTTCCGCATTTACAAGAGCCTTTGTGGCATCCTCCGCAACAGTTTCAATGTGAAGGGAGGTTTCCATTGCATCCGCAATATCAAAATCATCCCACGGAAGTACGGATGAAGACAAAGAAATTCCCGCACCGATGAATTTCTCCTGAGGTATAAGCTTCATATTCCTTATACAACTTTTCAGAACAGAAACACAGAATTCCTCCGGACTTCCGACAGTCACCGTAGGAATACGCTCAAATTTCACCGGTTTTGCGTCAAGATTACATACTGCTATTGTACTTGTTTTCCCTGCAATATCCACGGCAAGTACAAATCCGGAATCGTAACATACAGACAGTCCGGTAGGTCGTCTTCCGTTTTCGGTACGGGTTTTCCCCGTTTCCCTGACCATACCCTTATTTATCAAATCTCCCGTTATTTCTCCTACGGAAACTTTATTCAGCTCAAGAATCCTTGCCAGTTCCGCCCTTGAAACGGACGGATGCTGCCTGAGTTCGTACAAAACACGTGAAGTATTGATTATTCTTGCGCTTTTAGGCTGGCTGAGTTTCATTATTCCGTTGTGTAGTTGTCAAAATACCCCTGAATAAGAACAACCGGAGTTCCCTTGTCACCGCTTCCGCTGGTAAGGTCACTCAAAGAACCCAGTAAATCCGTAAGCTGCCGCGGAGTCGTACCTTCGCTTGCCATATTTCCTACAAGATTTGAATCCTTTGCCTTTATGCTTGACTTCACCGCCTCCCGCAGTTCCTCACCTGAAAGATTCTTGTACTCGTTGTCCGCAAGATATTTGAGTTTCAGTTCATTGGGCGTTCCTTTAAGCCCCTCTGTGTATGCCGGAGAAACAACCGGATCCGCAAGTTCCCAGATTTTTCCGACAGGGTCTTTGAACGCACCGTCTCCGTACACCATAACTTCAACGGTCTTTCCGGTTCGTTTTTTCATTTCAGCCTGTATCTTTTCAACAAGAAACTGACAGTTTCGGGGAAAAAGTTTTACCCTGTCTTCCGTTGCCTTGTTTGATCCGAGCAGACCGTATTTCTCATTGTAACCGCTGCCGTTTACTGAAGCGGAAAGAATATCGTCCATTCCCAGAACAACCTTTGCGCCGCCTTTTTTCAGAAGTTCTTTTGTTCTGGCTCTTGTATGAATATCACAGGCAATCACTTTGTCCGTAAATTTCAGAATCGCCTGCGGCTGATTTGCAAAAACAACTTCACACTCTGCCCCGCAGCCTTCAACTATGCTTTTGTAGTAATCAACATAGTCAACTCCGGTGAATCTGTGAATATAAACACCGAAGATTTTACGATATTGCTCAAGGCTCAGAACATCTGAATACGGATTGAGACCGGATTCGTACAGCTTATCCAAATCAACAATGGCGTTACCTACTTCGTCACTCGGATAACTGAGCATCAGTACCACTTTGTCACATGCCGCAGAAATCCCCCTGAGACAGATTGCAAAACGGTTTCTTGACAGAATGGGGAAAACAACACCCACAGTACCGCGGCCGGTTTTCTCTTTCACATCCGCAGCAATATCGTCAACAGTTGCGTAATTTCCCTGACTTCTTGCAACTACGGACTCGGTAATTGCAATAACGTCTTTGTCATGAATCTTCAGATTACCGTACTCCGCAGCACCTATGACACTGTTTACCACAACCTCACAGAGATCATCACCCTGTCTTATAACCGGACATCTGACACCGTAAGATGCTGTTCCAATCATTCTCTGCATAATTCACCTCTCTTCAGGATCAAGTTCTGCAATATACGGAAGGGTTCTGTACCTTTCAGCGTAATCAAGCCCGTATCCCACAACCCAGACACTGGGAATATCAAAACCCACATAGTCAATCTCCACGGGAAAAGCAAGTTCGTTGGGCTTTCTTGCAAGAACCACGGTCTTCACGGATTTTGTATATCTTGACTTAAAATTCTTTATGAGATAGTCAAGAGTGTGACCGGAATCAAGTATGTCTTCCACAATCAGAACATCCCTGCCTTCCTGATTTTCCCTCGCATCCATTATGATTCTTACATTTCCGCTCCTCTTACTTGCATTTCCGTAACTTGAAACGGACATCAAATCACCGACATGAGGCATGGTAAGATACCGGCATAAATCTGCCATGAAAATAAAAGAACCTTTCAGAATACCTACTATTATCAGAGGTTCCCTGATGTCTTTGTAATCTTCGCTTATCTGAGCGGCAAGCTCCTTCACTCTCTGCTCAATTCTCTGTGAATCAATTATGGTATTTTTGATTTTCATAGGACGGAACCTCCTGTCCGTATCGTAATTTTGACATTTTTGAGGTATTTTGTCATCCTTGCCAATGCATAACTTGCAGGGCGAACCGGTACTGTACGTCAGTCTGAATAGTCACTCTGCCCTATGAACTCCCGCAAAGCCGAGTCTGCCGGCACCAGTTCTGCGGGAATCTCATAAACATTTTCAAGAAAAGCAAGCAACCGTCTTGCGGTAGCATAAACCCTGCCCGTCTCTGCCGACACGGATTTAAGTACCGGTGAGGCATAGGGCGCAAGCACCCCGAGTTCATAATCAAGTGCACTGTTGACCATTACATCTGCGTTGTTCTGGTGAATGAATATGTTTTTACTCTCGGCAGCGGTAACATCATCCCACATGGATAACGTATCAACCACGGAAGCTCCGCGTTCACGTAAATCACGCACTATTCTCCTGATAAGCCGGTTATCCGTGGTAGACACCCTGTTATGATCATCAAGATTAAGTTGAGTAAGAGCCGAAATGTACACTTTGAAAACATACTTCGGATTGACACAGGAGGTGATTTGCGGATTAAGACCGTGAATTCCCTCAATTACGAACACGGTGTTTTCCGTAAAACTTACAGGCGGATCAGGAAAACTCTGCTCCTGTTTAGAAAAACTCCATTTGGGCAGACAGACCTGTTTACCGTCAAAAATGTCCTTCATGTTTTTTCTGAACTGTTCCACACGCAGCGCTTCAAGACATTCGTAATCCGGTTCGCCTTTGGCATTTTTGGGCAAGACTTTTCTCGGCAAGTAGTAATCATCAAGAGATATCCTTATGGTATGCTTACCAAGCAACGCAAGCTGTTCACACAGACGTTTTGCAAAAGTTGTCTTTCCGGAAGAAGACGGACCTGCAATGAAAACAGCATGCGCATCTCTTTCAAATACCGAGTCAGCCACCTGAGCAAGTTTCCTTCTATGCAGGGCTTCTGCATGCCTCACAAACTGCTTTGCGCGGTTCTGAAACACAACTTCGTTCATTTCACCCACGCAGCGCACACCTAAAATTTTTCCCCATTGCTTATTTTCTTCAAAAACCGAAAACAGTAACGGATTGTCCTTGAACGGCTTTATTTCGGTAATGGCAGACGATACCGGATACTGCAAAATCATACCGTCAGAACCGTAAGGAGCAAGCTTCCACAAGCTCAGTACGGAGGTATTTGACACAATGGGCTCATACGCAATGTCACAGTAATCGCCTGTCTTGTAAACATTGACATCCGGAGTGTTTATACAGGCAAGAAGCATTACCGTAGTCCTGTTTCCGTTGTTTCTGAAAAAATTTATTGCCTCTTTGAACGGAACACTGCAAAACTCTATGGAAAGTTTCATTGAAACAAGTTCACGCATCTTTTCTTCAATAACGCACACATCTGCATCAATATCACGCGAGCCGTCATCAAAACGGAAGTAAAAACTTGAACCCAGAGAATGACCTATAACAAGTCTTCTGTCCGGAAAGACCAGCTTTGCCGCATAAAAAAGAAGAAATGAAAGACTGTGCCTGTAAATTCTTCTTCCCATAGGGTCAAACACCCTCACCGGAACGACTGATGAAGAACTGGAGAATCTGTAAGACAGAGGTCTTGCTTCTCCGTTTACAAAAGCTCCCACCGGCGGATTGTCATTGTAATCGGGCGATACTTCGTATTTTGCCAGTTTCATCAGTTCTTCTACTGACGTATATCGTTCAACCTCATAATTTCTGCCTTCAAAACTTACTGAAAGATTCATACCCTGCCTCCCGGACATAACCACATGATGGTTCATTGTAACATACCGTAGAGCAAACTCACATCAATAATCAC
The DNA here is from genome assembly GCA_024405065.1 of Sphaerochaetaceae bacterium. Taxonomy (GTDB): domain Bacteria; phylum Spirochaetota; class Spirochaetia; order Sphaerochaetales; family Sphaerochaetaceae; genus JAKSPF01. Next base: position 22,137 of record JAKSPF010000001.1, read on the forward strand.
TTCTGAAAACTGCTCCGGATTCTTTTATATTCCTTTACTGCCTCGGGATTCAGCTTCTCCGCACATTTGATCACTGTGCTCTCATTACCGGTAAAACGGAACCGGTCACTCAGATCCATCATCTGCATTACGGCATCAACCCGTTCTTTCTCAAAGTTTTCTTCAACATGCGTATTGTCCCCTATCATCATCCTGAACCTTGATTGACCGTTGTATTGCGGCCAAGAAAGTCCGTCAACGGAAGGATCTCCGGTTTTACAGAAATTGGAAATCATCTGTTGAAACCGCAAGGAAAGTTTCACAGCCTCCGGCGTTCCGAAAACCCATTCACTGAAATTACCGAACAGATAACTGCAATCTACTGCGTGTGCCGCTCCGAGTTTTGAGTATTCTCCGTCATAGCTTTTATCAAAAGTGTAGAAATATCCTTTTCCGCCGTTTTTTGCATGCATCTCTGCTTGGTAAATATTTCCGGCATTAAAGGCGTGATCATCCATGAATCTATAGTAAACTTCCTTTCCCGTATATCCGAGCCGGTGCAGAGTCTCTTCATAAGACGCATAGGCTTTCCTGAACTCTTCATTACCGTTCTGAAGAATATCCTCCGTCACTCCCTCACAGGCAGCATCAAACAATTCATCTATATCGGCAAAAACACGGAGATAATAACGGAATTCTTCCGCAGTATTTCCCTGTAAAATCACAATATCGGAGGAATCTCCACGTGACCACGCATCAAGCGGATCCGACTCTATAACGGAGTTTCCTCTCACAGGATGATGATAAATATCGCCCAGATTGAAGCTCCACCATTTTCTCAGGTCTTCAAACGGTATTTGTTTCAGGTCTTCCACCGTTTCACATCCGAAGGCTTCACGCAAAGCGGAAACCTGAGCCGAGGTTTCAGACAATTCACTGAACTGCGCCACAGAACCGCTCATGGGAATTGCTTTTGAAAAAAGACCTTTTGCTTCCGGCATCACGCATAGCATTGAAACGGCTCCGCCGCCTGCTGATTCTCCGCAAATTGTAATGTTCTCCGGATCTCCGCCGAATGCCGCTATATTCTCACGAATCCAGCGCAGTGACTGTACAATATCCAGTAAACAAAGCACACAGGAATCCGGATAATTCTTTCCGTCAGGAAATGACGACAGATCAATCTGTCCCAACATACCCAGCCTGTAATCAACTGTGACTACGAGAATTTCCGGATTGTTTTTTGCAAAACAAAACCCGTTATAAAGCGGATCTGAGGTACCGCCTGCCATCCATCCGCCGCCGTGAATGAATACAAAAACCGGTTTGGCGGTCTCAGTCCCGATAACGCTTGTCCAAATATTCAGACCGAGACAATCCTCTCCCTGCTCGTAAAGTGATGCTTCTTCATCCAAATCAACACTCTGCATTCCGCTTTTCATAAAATGAAATGCTTCAAAAACACGGTCAGATGCATCCGGTGCCTGTGGCGTACAGAAACGCAATTCACCTTCAGGTTGTTTTGCGTAAGGAATTCCTTTCCAGATACGTACTCCATCTTCCTGCACACCTACAAATACTCCGTTTACGCACTTTGCTGCAAGAGAAACATCGTATTCACCTGTAATTTCCCTGTTGGGTGCATACTCGGGCAGAGCCTCAGCCACCCTGTCACTTACAAACCTATCGGTCACTGAACACCCGCACAACACACAGAGACAGACAATAAATAATACAGACCTTACTTTCCTCATTGTCTCATAATATCACAAAAAATCGGTATAGAGCCAATATCCGGATTTACAGCAGCGGTTTATTTCTTCACAATCCAAATTCCTCGGGTTCCGCCTTCTCTTTCAATAATGCCTTTTTCCTTCAAGGTCGCAAATGCACGTTCTACACTTCTTTGACCAACACCAAGTTGCTCGGATATTGTTTTAGCACTTATTTTATTATTTTCCAAAACCTTGGATATGACAAAATTCTCAAGTTCACTATTACCGCCAAGATTACCGCCAGAATTACCGCCAAGATTACCGCCAACTGCCATAACCTCTTCATTAAACGGAATGGTAACGTTAATGTAATTATCAGTAATTTTGAACGCTTCCTTCCCGTATTTACTCACAATGACAGGGATTCCATGACCGGTGTGTTCAGAGATATTCATCTGATTAAAAATCGTCATAAGCATATCATTTCTGGGACAACTGACTCCACTGAAGAACTGTTCCTCCGACTGTCCGCTCGGAAGCCCGCCGTGCGACAAGATTTCTATTCTGTTGCTGAATATGCAAAACAAGGGCTGAGAAACAGTCCAGTCGTTATGGATAATCGCATTGATTAATGCTTCATTGACTGCATTCATATCAAATAGATATTTATCCACTCGGGGTCTTACACTCGTGTCTGTCTTGCATATGTTTTCGGAAACAAATCTGTTTCTGATTTTTTCATACGTAAAGAGCAGGCAGCCTCCGCCATAATCGTTTCTGCTTGAAATGCAGGTTTTATCCTTTCCGTCAAACTTAACAACGATTATCGGAATCATATTGCTATCAGAAAGAAGCTCTGCCATCTTGTTATAATGGCCATCCACAGTTCGCAACTTAAGGCTTTGTTCAAACGAATTGTCATTAAGATGATATCCTGCTGAAGTGTAGTAATTTTTAAGCGTGTTAAAAGAAAAGTTTCCTGCCATGCCAACAGAACTGATAATAAGGTCTCTGTTTGAAAGTCCCTGCATATATCTGCGCTGTATTTCCTCTGTACTCATGCTCTTGCAGGACGAACCGATTCTAAGATAGCACCCCGCTTGTGAAAAACCGTGCTTTTTTATGCAGTATAACGACTTTAAGCCCTTTTTAACATCAATTACAATAACAGTCTTATCTTCAATGAACTCAATTTTAGGTTCTACAAGCCCCGTGGGTACCGGTTCAATACTGTCCGTAATAATGTCAGAAATCTTTTTCAGATTTTCGTCAACCTTGGATACTCCTATAGGACTGCCGTCATCTTTTATTCCAATATAAATACTTCCGCCATCAGTATTAAGAAAAGCAACTATTTCCTTTGGAAGAGTCCCATTTAATTTTTCTTTAAACTCTATGGTCTCTGATTCAAATTTCTGCATAGATCACACCTCAAAAAAATTTTATGCTATTTCCGTCATATCTTCAACATATTTCACCTGATATGCGCGGCAATATTATAGTAAACCTCAAATTTTTTGAATGCATATCACCATGGTTTCTGCAATAACAAACGAAGGGCAAGTGCATTTCAAAATTTATAAAGAAGCCATGAATACGGAACTGATGAAAAATTCTATAGGTAAGATGAAGGAAGTTGCATGGAGCTGGTTTCAGCAAATAAAATTCTTCTCAATATGATTTTTTGTCACTGACATTTTTCTGCTTGTGCTGTATTCTAAATCATCAAGAATAGGAAGGTTGAAGATGGCATTTTTACAATGAAGCGAGAATGTAGTTGCCGGAATTTTTAGCGGAATCATTGCAAACTACATTTACGACCGGATTAAACAACACAAGAACGATAGCTCTTGAGTGGGGGCTCGGAAGAGCCATACATCCGGAATATATCACATAACAATTTTGGAGGCAATTATGAATTGGTTTATGGTGATTGGAATTTTTATTGGTGTTTTTGTTGGAACTTTCCTGTATAGGTGTTTTTATGACAAGAAAGAGAAACATACACACAACTGAAAGGAGCAATTATGCCGAGAGGTGGTTTTAGAGAAGGTGCTGGCAGACCGAAGGGAACATGTAAGCCAGAGTCAGAAAAGGGACGGAAGACTGTTTACAAGGTGCCGGGCGGAAAGCCGGTTGGTCTGAAAGAGGTGAGAAAGGCGGGAGACCGAAAGGATCTACAAAAGACGGAACCGGGAGGAAGACTGTTTACAAGAACTTCACGGTTTGCTGTTTGCCGGAAGAGTACGAGGTTTTGAAACAGAAGGCTTTGGAAAGCGGAAAAACAATAAGCCGGTTCTTAATTGATTTGGTTAAATAATTGGAGCTGTAACAAAAAAAACCGTTTTTTCTGACAGAGGGTTACAGCCTCTTTTATTATTGTCGGATAAACTTTGAGACACGGCTTCATCTTCCTGCAGATCAAATAGTTGCGGAGTGACCTTATTCTTGGATAAACTTTGAGGGAATTTTTGGCACGTTCCGGGCTGAAAAAGTTGCGGAG
>JAKSPF010000010.1 GCA_024405065.1 Sphaerochaetaceae bacterium
TGAAGCAACACTCTTTCTGATTTCCGCATCCGCTTTGGGAGCACCTGAAAGACCGAAAAGAAAATGTCTGAAATAATAAGCGGTACCGCCGCTGATTACAGGAATATTACCGTGACTTCTTATGACTTCACAGGCTTCATCAGCTTTTCTTATAAAGTCCGCAACATTCCAATTCTCATCCGGATTGAGAATATCAATCAAATGGTGAGGAATCACCGCTCTGGTTACTGCATCAGCCTTTGCAGAAGCAATATCCAAATGCCTGTAAACCTGAACGGAATCGGCATTCACCACTTCATATCCGGAAGAAAAAAAACTGCAGAGCAAATCCGTTTTGCCTACTGCAGTCGGTCCGAAAAGGAAAACCGTAAAGTTATTCTTCTGACGGAGTGTACTCAATTTCTTTATTCAGTACCTTATCAAGAACAGAAGAAACAATTTTCTCATGTCTGCTGTCAAGTTCTTCTACGGCTTCCGGATTTGAAGCAATTATTGCCGCTTCCTTGATTGCCACACAGGTCATCTGATATACGTTTTCTTCCGTATCAACAAGTTTATCAAGTGGGATACTCAACTTACGCCTCCTTGAATATGCGATCATCACCGAAAAATGTAGGAGAAATTGTACATTATTTTTCCCGTTTTGTACAGACAGCTTTCAGAATGATATCCGTAATCTCTTCCGGTGTTTTATCATCAGTCTCAATTACAAGGTCGGCAACATCGGTTACGGTGTTGTCTATTCCGTATATTCTCATATATCTCGCACTGTCATGTGCATCCCTTGCTCTTGTTTCTGCCATTCTCTGCTCAACATCACCGCCCTCACGCTTGCATATACGCACTGCTCTTGTCCTGTCCGAAGCCTTCAGATAGACTTTCAGATCCGCATCGGGCATATTCCATATTGCAAGACGCGAACCGAGAACGCTGTCAGCAGTTTTGCGTGCCATTTCCACCATCCGTGAGTCAAGTTCCCTGTCAATGTTGTCATCTTTTTCCGCCATTGCACAGAAATCCTTAAACGATACCCCTTTTTCCGCAGCAAGCTGACGGAAAGTAAAGTTGACAACAGGATATCCGAGTCTCTGTGAAACCATAGTGCTGACTGTGGTATTACCGCAGCCGCTCATACCCGATATTGCAATTCTCATTCTATGTTCCTTATCTGCTCCCTGATATTTTCAAGGCAATCCTTCATATTCACAACTTCAAAGTTGACTTCAACAATCTGGCTTTTTGAACTTATCGTATTTATTTCCCTGTTCATTTCCTGACACAGAAAGTCCATTTTTTTACCGACCGGCTCATCTGATTCCAAAAGTCTCCTGAACTCAGCGATGTGTGCTGCAAGCCGTACGGTTTCCTCGTTTATTGTATAACGAACCAGTATTACCGCCACCTCCGTCAGTATGCGGTTTTCATCATAGTTCCGGTCTTCAAGCATCTCATGAATCTTGGCAATCAGACTTTCCTTCATAATTGATTCAAGTTCTGCAACATGACTTTTTACAACACCGAGAGACTTCTCAATTCCGGCAATTTTCTCCTCAAGATCTTTTTTTGTTGCAAGTCCTTCACGATCCTTTGACTGATTGAATTGCTTCATCACTTCCGAACAGCAGAAATCAAAGGCACCCCTGTATTTTTCCGGACCTTCACTTTTCTGACCGTACAGAACACCTTCCATTGCTGCAAGTTCACAGACACTTGCCTTTCTCAGTTTCAGACCTTCACAGTGAGCAAGATTACTGAGGTTTTTGAGTGCTGCAATGCAGGATTTTGCGGTTTTCTCATCCACGGAAACACTGTTACAGCCTTTCAGAGTTTTCAGCTTGACTGAAATATCAATATGCCCTCTTTGTGCATTGTTTTTTATCAGAGCCACCAACTCCGGTTCAAATCCGGAGAATACCGGCGGAGCGTTGTAACTCACCTCAAGATACCTGTTGTTGTAAGACTTCAACTCCATTGAAAGAGTATAATCTTCACAGGTAAATTCCGAGTATCCGTAAGATGTCATACTTCTCATATACGTCTCCTCACTTATCTGTCCGCTTATTACAGGTCAAATCAGGAATGCCGCCGAAAGACGGAAAACAGTCACAGTCCCGTCTGCGGCAGTTCTCTTGATTACGGGTATGGGCAGATTTGCCGTAAAGGATATGTCGGCAACACCTATCATTGCTCCCAACCCTAATGTAAGATTACCGTTTGCATAGTCCTTCACCCTTCCGTAATATCCCAGTCTCATTGCAAAAGACCGTTGCTTTGCAAACTGTAATTTAACCTCCGCACCCGAATTGATTGTCATTTTATCAACCGATGCAGCCCCCTGAACCTCAACACCGAACGCAGGAATGACTTTGTTCAATCTCCCGCGCTTTGTATATGTATCACCTTGGTAAAAAATTCCTCCTGATATGTTCTCAAGAGCACGTGCAAAACTGAGTTTGGTTGTCTCCGAATTGTAAGTGAGTATATCCCTGAAAAGAAAGCCCGCTGACAAACGGCCGAACCTGTACTGCATTCCGGCACGGAGTGAAACCTGCAGTTGACTGCTGTCCCTTAAAAAAAAAGAAAAAAAGCCGTTTGTAAGCAAATCAATAAAGGTGTGGTCAGGTCTTATCTCAACATCATCGTTTATCCACCCCGTGAGAGTGAATATCCCTGCACCGAATGAAAAATTTTTATATCCGAGACTGAAAAGCACATTGAGTTCAATGTTCCTGACAAAGTTATACAGCATGGGTGACGGACGATAGTCACAATTTCCGGTCTGGTAATCCATTCCAAGTGCAAGTGCCATACCCTTTCCTATGAATTGACCTCTGAAAAAGAACTCGGGCTTTGCAGGAAAAGGAGGCTTTGATCCGAACGGTCTTCCCTCTCCTATGCCGGTTTCTATGACGAACCGGTGAGACCTGTCATAGAAAAAGAGACTTGCAGGATTTGCGAACGTTGAATATTCAGATTCCGTCTGGGCGGTAAAAACACCCCCCATTGCCTCATTGCGTCTACCTGTTTCCAGACTCACCGCCGCAACAATGAAAACAGAGACAAAAAGAACAGTGAAAACACAGAAAAAACGTTTCATCACCTTTGAGAAAGTGCCTTGGCAAGCTGATCAGGACATGAGGTCATCCTCATTCCGCACCTCACCCCTGACAGACGCTTCTGAACCTCATCAGCCTTCATTCCTCTGCACAGACACGCAAGCCCCCTGTGATTTCCGTCACATCCGCCGTCAAAAACAACATCCTCAATCACATCATCGTCAGTCAATACAATGTGTATTGCCCTGGCGCAGACTCCGGAAGTTCTGTAATTTATTTCTTTCATAAGGAGCATTTTATCAGAAAATTCTGCTATATCCAACTAATCTCTGCAGACTTCATTTGCAATACGCCAGGAAATACAACGCTGCAGGTACTCAACATATCCGTCATTGCAGCACATTCCTTTTCCTTTCACATCCGCTATTTTTGCAACATCCATTCCGTTGCATTTGGTTGTTTTCATCACAATGTTAAGTGCCGGCTCGTCGGTATCGTTTGCGATGTATGTTCCTATACCGAATGACACACGCGCCCTGCCCTGAAAATATCTGTAAATCTCACTTGCTTTTTCAAAATCAAGACTGTCACTGAAAAGGAGAGTCTTTGTCAGCGGGTCTATTCCGAGACTTCTGTAATGGTCAACCATCAGCTCTCCCCATTCAAAAGGATTACCGCTGTCATGCCTTACACCTGAAAATAAGGTTGAAAAAGTAAGCCTGAAATCACGGAGAAAACACTCTGTAGTTATTGTATCGGTAAGAGCAATTCCGTTAAGAACTCCGTACTCCTTCACCCATGCATCAAGAGCAAACCAGTTTGAGTACGCAGGATTGTTTTTGTGATTTCCCTGTCCAACGCACATTATCCATTCATGTGCCATGGTTCCTATCGGCTTAAGACCGAGTTTCCTTGCAAGATATACATTTGACGTACCTGCAAAAACCGAATCTTTCATCCGTACATTACTTAAAAGACTGACAGCCTCCTCCTGAGCCTCTGCGGAAAGTCTTCTTCTTATCCCGAATTCACTGAAAGTACCTACGGCATAAGTACCGTCTTCAAGTTTTGAAACCTTATCGGCAAGACGTTTTCTGAAACTTTCCAAAAGTCTGTCATAGTCATAAGCACTGCGAAAATACACTTCATTCACTATTGCAAGCACCGGTATCTCATACATTGAAGTATTGAGCCATGTACCTTTTGCTTCAAGCGAAAGTCCGCACGGTGACTGCGTACTTATGTCAAAATCCTCGTAACGGGGAGACCAAAGCCTGAGAAAATCAACGTAAGAACCTTTAATCCACCTGATTGATTTGAGGAAATCAAGCTCTTCTTCAGTAAATCTGAGACTGCAATACAGTTTTATCTGGTTTCTGATTTCCTCAACCATTGCAGGTGTAAAATGTACATCTGTGTTGCGGCAGGCAAACGTCCATGTTGTTTTGTATCCGGAAAACTGATGGTATATCGCCTGTCCCATTGAGAATTTGTACATATCCGTTTCAAGAAGACTGTTTATTATCCTGTGCATAAACTATTTGGCTTTTATCTCGCTTATTCCCATATACGGAACAAGAACCTGCGGAATACGTACAGACCCGTCCTCTTGCTGAAAATTTTCAAGTATCGCTACCATTGCACGTGAAACCGCAACAGCGGTTCCGTTAAGCATGTGCACATAGGCAGTACCGTTATCGTCCTTATACTTCACATTAAGCCCTCTGGCCTGATAGTCCGTACAGTTGGAGGTACTTGTCACTTCCCCGTATTCTCCGTTTTCACCGCGTCCCGGCATCCATGCTTCTATGTCAAACTTCCTGTATGCCGGAGCCCCCAAATCACCGGTACAGGTATCTATCACCCTATACGCAAGACCGAGTCCCCCGAAAATTTCCTCCTCTATTGCAAGGAGACTGTTGTGGATTTCCTCACTCTGTTCCGGCAGACAGAACACGAACATCTCAAGTTTGGAAAACTGATGTACACGATACAGACCCTTTGAATATTGCCCGGCACCTCCGGCCTCTCTTCTGAAACAATGTGAAAGACCCGCCATTTTCACAGGAAGCTCGTTCCTGTCAAAAACGTGATTCATATTGTATCCGCCCAGTGTTATCTCCGCTGTTCCTACAAGTGCCGTTCCCGTTCCTTCAACGGTGTAAATGTTGCTCTCCTCTCCGCGAGGATTGAATCCTATACCTTCAAGAACCTCTTCCTTTGCAATATCCGGTGTAATCAACGGAGTAAAGCCATGCTTCATCACAATATCAAGAGCGTAACGTTCAAGAGCCATCTGAAGAAGAACACCCTCATTCATCAGATAATAAAATTTGGGACCTGAAACTTTTGTTGCCGTATCAAAATCAAGAATGTGAAGCTTTTCACACAGTTGCACGTGATCAAGAGGTTTAAAACCGAATACAGGCGGCTTTCCCACATACTTTACCGCAGTACTGTCCTTGTCTTCCTTTCCTACAGGCACATCAGGGTGACTGTAATTGGGAATCTGTTTCAGGAGCATTTTAAACTCACTGTCAACATCTTCAAGTTCCGATTCCGATGATGCAATTCTGTCCTTGAGTTCCCGTCCCTCTGCAATAAGTGCCTGCCTCACGGAATCTTCCATTTTTCCCTTCATCTGAGCCGCATTGGTATTCCTTTTGGTTCTGAGATCCTCAACCTCATGCATCAGAAAAGATCTGCGCTCCATAAGTGCAATTGTACGGTCAAGATCAATTTTCATGTTCCTGTCCGCAATGTTCTTTGCAATCTCATCATGCCTTGTTTTAAGTTCCCTGTAATCAATCATGGTTATGCTCCACTGACGGAAGATTATATTGCAAAGAAAAACTTGCTTCAACGGTAAGAATGTAACAAGACAGTAAACAATTCCCTTGCCCACGGCAGAAAAGTATCTTATATTGACGATATGGCTGATATTCTTGTTGTTGTTGATATGCAGAATGATTTTATTGACGGGTCACTCGGAACTCCGGAGGCAGTAAAGATTGTCAGACCGGTTGCGGAAAAAATAAAAAACTTCAACGGTGATGTGTACTATACAAGAGACACCCATACGGAAGATTATCCCCACACTCAGGAAGGTCACTTTCTTCCGGTTCTTCACTGCATACGTGAGTCATACGGTTGGCAGATTACGGAAAAGATACCTCTTCCGAAGGATGACGAACATATAATTGACAAGGGAACATTCGGAAGCCTTGAGCTTGCGCGCAGAATGCTGTCGCTTTCCGTTGACGGAAAAGTCAGCTCAATCACTCTTGTGGGGCTTTGCACTGATATCTGTGTAATTTCAAATGCGTTGCTCCTGAAAGCCTCCCTGCCGGAAATACCGATAACAGTTGATGCTTCATGTTGCGCAGGAGTCACTCCGGAAAGCCACGCAAACGCACTCAAAGCAATGGAAGCGTGTCAGATTATCATTAAGTAATTCAGAGCAACTTGCAAAACTTCCTCTTAAATCCTGAACTCAGAGCCGATTGCAAAATTAAGCTTTGTGAATCCTGAACTTAATTTTCGTCGGGAAGTTTCCATGTAGCACAAAGGGTCTTGAAGTCTGTTCTGTATAGTCCTGCTCTCGGTTTTACCTCATTGGCAAGTACCCGTTTGTCTGTTCTGATATTCTTCTTCACCTTTGTCCTGCCGTGAACCATGTTGACACACAATGCCTTTGTATAAAAACGCTCAACACCGGCTGTTTCAGATCTGTCCTCAAATAAAAACTGCTTTGAAAAGAAAAGTATTGCAATATCATTCACGGAAAGCACAGGGTAACCGTAAAGCCAACACCGTGTGCCGAAGTCCAAAGTCTGCCAGTAAGCTCCCGATATTTTTCCGTCAAATCCTCTGAGTCTTTGGAAAAGAGCCCTGTCATACAGCCCGAGTCCCAAAAAGGGATAAAGGTTTTGATCAGTACCGGAAGACGGCATCAGACTGAGAGGATCAATTCCGTTTCTGTCAAGCCTCGGAGCACGCACCGTGGGTACAAGTTCCTTGTCTTTATTGAACACAAGAGGACATAGTACCGCAGGGTGAATTTCAGAACGCATCTTTGCAGAAATTGCTTCCCAGTTAAACTCCGCCAAAGCCGTATCCGAACGGGTAAGCAGAAAATATGTCGTCATGCACTCGTCGGCAAGAGCATTCACCCTTTCGGCAAGATCCGGAGCTTTGTCAAACACAATGAAAGTAACATCGGGATAGTTGACCTGCGTCACATCAGCAGGAATTCTGTCTTTCTGTGTAATCACGTACAGTTCGTGATTAAAATACTGGACATACCATCCGAGAGTCTGTTCAAGTTCATCCCTTGTACCCGTATCCATAATCCCTATGGCAAGCACTTCCTCTTTGTGAAGCTGATTGATCAGATGACTTATGTCCTGTTTTCCGGTCACTACCTGATATTTCTGTTCCATAACAGTAGAATACTTTTAAAAAGGGCCTTTTGCAATGCTTCGTAGATCCTTTCAAAAAGACTCATGGAGTTTTGCAAGTGTTCGCAGTGGACGAAATTGACAAGTTCATAATTTTTACATATTGAAACACTGTGAATTTTCTGCTACTGTACTTTTGTTCGGTGCTGTACCCAAGCGGCCTAAGGGGGCGGTCTGCAAAACCGTTGTTCATCGGTTCGAATCCGATCGGCACCTTCAGAATCCGGTTTCTGTAAATGATCCTGAATTTCCGAAATCCTGAAAGTTACGATCCTCTCTAAAAAAGAGACTGACTCGTTGCGTACTCCAAATCAATCAAAGAACTTACATACCTGTACTTGCTGTTAAGATTATCCTTTTTTGCCTGATTCCTCTGTGTTGTAGCATAGTTCAACTCAACATTGGTTTTTGAACCTCTCCTATGCTCGGCGGAAACAAGATTAGAGTAGTCTTCCGCAAGTCTCAGAGTCTCAACCGAATTTTCCATTTCAAACCGGCAGTTATCTATCACGTGAACAAGATTTCTTATTTCAGCCTCAGCATCTCTTATCAGTTTTTCTCTTTCAACAAGAAGTTTGTTGTAAGCATCCTTGAAAGCTGTGGCTCTTCTGCGGTTTTCCGAAGAAGGAAGCATATCACCTATGTTCCAGTAAACACTTGCCTTAAAACCGCCCAAATCATTGTATCTGTTTTCCCCTATTCTGTTTACAACAGGTCCGAAATTTTGTGAAGCAGAAAATGTCGGGACAAAGATTTTAAGATTTTCCGCAGTACGTCTCTTTCCTGCCAGTTCGGTCTGTGCAATATTAAGTTTAATATCATGGCGGTTTGATATTGAACCGAGCAACTGATCAAGACTTATGTCCACGGCATCGGTCTTCATCTTATCGGTCAGAACAAGTTCCTCATCAACATTTATACCCATGAGATTTGCAAGATTTCTCTTTGCGTTACCTGCTTCCGTTTCAGCCTGTCTAACCGCATACTGTGAATTTTTGTACGCAACTTCAGATTCCATTAAATCAGACAGACTCATACTACCCACGTTATACTTGTTCCGCACATCTTCATACACATTCTTCTGTGACAGAGCCGTTCCTCTGAGCATTTCAAGATATTCCTCCTGAAACACTATGGAATAGTAAAGTTTTCTCACTTCTGCCTTAATTTTCTCCTGAGCCTGTCCGAAAGAAACCTTTCCTGTTTCATACTCCTGTTTTACGGCACCCACAGATGCAACAAGTCCCGGATTAAAAGTCAGAGAAACACCGAATTCACCGGTAAAATCAAACGACTTGAATTCCGTTTTTATTTTTGTTTTTCCGTCCACTTCCACAACGGTTTCATTACCGCTTTCAAAAGTTGCACCGAGACCGAATTTAGGCAACATCTCCATCCACTGATTTTCAGCCCTTAACCTTGCTGCCTCAAGCTCAACGGATGAACTTTTCAGGGAAAGATTGTTCTTCACCGCAAGAGATACAGCATCATCAACGGACAATTCCATTGCCCATACCGGACATATCAGACACAGAACTGCCACAATAAGCAGAAAACACTTTTTCTTTCCTGTCATCTGGACACCTTAACCCCTTCGGTAAGACCATTCATATATGCATCGGAAATCACCATGTCTCCCTTTGAAAGCCCTTCCGATACAACATATTTTGCAGCCGTCTTGTAAATTGCACTTACCGGCTTCAAAACCGCTTTCCCGTCTTCACACACATATACGAAATCTTTTCCGTTTTCACGATAAACGGCATCCGCGGGAATCATCAGACAGCTGTCTCTGTGAAACAGTCTGAACTTCACGTTCACCCCGTAACCGTCCCTTTGAGAAAGAGTATCGTTTCTGTCAAGCAGAGACTTTACACGGACTCTGTACTCTTTCAAACCGATTGAAGAAACTCCCTGCTTTGCATAGTCATAAATCTCGGAAATTCTGCCGGTGTACTGTTCGCTTATTCCCTTGAGAACAATCGTTGCAGTAACGGGATCTCCCTCTTTCAAATAAGGAACCGCATTGATAAGAACATCTGCTTCAGCATACGGCTCTCCGCCCGCATAAATCAAAGCAAGTGAAGTACCGCTTGAAACAAAGTCAGCCTTCTTGACCGGAAGTTCGGCAATTCTTCCGCTTTCAGGAGCTTTGACAACAATTCTGGAACGGTTGATCTCTTTCTGCAATTCCTGAGAATCGGTCTTGTCAGCACCATTTACATCAAGTCTGTACTGAAGATTGGTTGTATCAATCACCGCAATCACATCACCGGCTTCAACAAAATCATTTTCCCTGACGGCAACTTCAAGTACCTTTCCGCTTACCGGACTGTAAACGGTAGCATCAGTACCTCCGAGTATTCTTCCCTCGCATGTATAGTAATCGTCAAAACTGCCTTCATAACATTCCGCATACTCAACATCAAGACCGTTGAATACAAATGTTCTAAGTAAAGCCAGTACAACAAACACACAGACGATAATCAAAACAACCAGCAGCTTTTTCTTTTCCTTCATTTTTTTCAAAAACTCCGACATATAGTCAACACCTCTCCTTTAATATATCCGTCAATTTGATTTTTTCCACAGTTAAAAACTGCATAAATCCCGAAAGCAACACAACAGCCAACTCAACAAGAAACATCTTGCCGCATACTCCCCAGCCCGGAATAATCGTCATTGCAAGGTCATCTCTCGTCAGAAGGTTCGTAAGAACTCTGCAGAATCCCAAACTCATCGGAAATCCGATTACAGCACCGAACAGGAAATATATCATCTGTTCCACTATTATCATTTTGCCGATGCTGTCATGGTCTTCACCGAGTATCAGAAGAGTTCCGAGCTCCGTTATCCGTTCTCTGATGTTTATCATTGATATACAGTATGTAATAATCGCACCGGCAATAAGACCGAACCCCATCAGCATCGTTGTAACAAGCGATGTACTTTTCATGTCAAGTCTGAAACAATATTCATCTCTTGATGCAATCGTCACCATTGACGAGTTGAATGCTTCCTTCAGCTTTGCCTTGACATCGTTTGTTCTTCCTTTCTCGGTACGGATAAGAAGCGTATTTGCAGTCTTCGGAACACCGAAACACTCCGGCATTGAATCAAAAAGGAAATACGCAGTACCACCGATAACCTCGGTAACAATATCAGAAACATAAAAATCAACTTTTCTGTCTGAAAGTTCGGGAATGAGAATCTGAATAGTATCACCTTTCTTTACATCAAGTTTTTTTGCAGTTGCCGCATTAAGCAATACTCCACCGGCAACAGGTCTGTGATACACATCGTCTTTATCAACTATTTTTCTTATTGCAACTTCCTCGTTAACGAATTTCATCATTTTGTAATCCGACTTCTGTCCCTTGAGAATCTGACCGTAGAAACTTCCTATCCCTTCTGCTTCAATCACACCGTCAATAGACATGGCACTGCGGGCAATTTCATCAGGATCATCAAACCGTGTAAGCGTCACATTGATATCAAACGGCTCAAACACACGATACTTCATATCCAGCGATTTGTTCAGAACCCCGGGAAAACTCCCCATTGAAACCACGAGTGCAAAAGAGAACGCAACCGCAGTCGCAACGAGTACCCCGTTAATGGGATTACGCGTTACGTTTTTGAAACCTATCTTTGCAAGACTGCCGGCCTTTTCAAGAAATGACGGAAGTCTCAGATTAATACCTCCGGTTGGTGCAGGCGGTCTCATAGCCTGCGCCGGATTTATCTGAAGAATCATTTTCACACTGAGGTAAGATGCAACCACTCCGGTAACCATTGCAATTATGAAAGACAATGCATTGATTGTGATATCCGTATAGTACACACCTCCGAAGTTATAATATGAATTGCTGTCATTGAACAGATATTCACCGAAATACGGTGATATCCATGAGGCAAGATAGGCACCGAGGAAACCTATTGCAGCCCCCTGTACCAAATAGGCGGAAATAAGCTCACCGTCCGTCATTCCGAACGCTTTCATCGTACCTATCAGCGTCTGATCACGTGCAACCATTTTTCTGAGTATTGAGTAAAGCATGAATACCGCAATTGCAAGGAACATCACGGGAAAAGCAACTCCCGCCTGCAGCATGACCTTGATTGACTCGTTTACGGATTTTATTGAATCCTGTTCCTTACGTTCTCTCAAATCCTTCAGTCCGTAAGGAGCAAGAGCAGCTTCAATTTCCTGTTTTACATCACCGAATTCGTATCCGTTTTCAAGCATGAAAGTTACAGTAGTATAGGCATCCGTTTTCTCGCATATTTTTTCAAGACGTGTCTTGTCAATGACTGCAATATCATATACCGAACCGTCCTGTGCATAAGCACTCTCGGAAATCACGTCCATATAGAGGGGTGAATCACAGACACCTGCAAAAAAGAACTTCATATCAACGCCGTCTCTTGTCAGGTCAATCACATCACCTATCTGAAAATTGAATTCCTTCTGCATTCTCGGACCGATATAAATATCATTCTCACGTGGCGGTTCACCGCTGAGAAACACCAAATCGCTGCTTTCATTTTCATCAAAACCTATGACTTGAAGTGAAGTAAGGTCATCGGAGTCAATTGATGCCATTCTTATGTTCTGTACAAGCTTTCCCGATACAGATCGGATTCCTTTAATATCAGTCAGAGAAACCGCAGCGGAACGCGGAATACCCACAACCGAAGCAAAAATATCAGACACATTTGCCCTGTCTATGTAACTATCCTTTGCCGTTCTGGTACAGACAACACCGTTGAGCATCCCGCCGAATACGAGCATTCCGAGTGAGATTATGAGAATTGCACCTATCATGGAGCCTTTGTTTCTTATGGCAAGGCGCAGTACGTTTTTCCAAAAACTCTTCATTACCAGTTAATCTCCTCGGGATTCTCGGGGTTCTGATTTTCGGCAATGTGGTCAATCACTCCGTCCTTGAAGTAAAACACCCTGTTTGCTATACGTGCAATATCGGCATTATGAGTAACCATTATGATAGGCTTTTTGTAATTACGGTTGAAATCCCACAACAGCTTAAGAACCTGAACACTTGTCTTACTGTCCAACGCACCGGTGGGTTCGTCACAGAGAAGAACATCGGGATTTTTGCACAAAGCCCTTGCAATGGCAACTCTCTGTTGCTGACCGCCCGACATACTGCTGGGATAATTCTTTGCACGATCTGCAAGACCTACGTCCTCTATAAGTTTCTTCGGGTCAAGAGGATCACTGCTGAGCTCGCCGGCAAGTTCAACATTCTCAAGTGCCGTAAGTCCCGGAAGCAGATTATAAAACTGAAAAACAAAACCGATATGCTTTCTTCTGTACTCTGTCATAAAGGACTTTTTTCCCCAGTCCACGGTTTCACCGCGAAAAGTCAGCACACCGTCTTCAGCAGTCTCAAGCCCGCCTACCACATTGAGCAACGTACTCTTACCTGAACCTGACGGACCGAGAATAACAATGAACTCACCGTCATAGATTTCAAAATTCACCCCACGCAGTGCATGGACTTCAACATCTCCGGTTCTGTATATTTTGTGAATGTTTTCGCCTTTGACCATCACGGACATCCGGATACCCCCGTTTTTTTTCAAGTAATGCTACAATGAATGGAAAAAAATGACAACATCACGCATCACAACTCATCAAACACAGCAAACAGAAACGCTTACAGACTGTAACTTTCCTTGAACTCAGGTGCCAGTGCGTTGAAGCCCTTCTCTCTGAGCAAGCCGGCAAAATCAGGTGCTATGTGAGAACCGCCGTGAACAACAAAAACCTGCCGTGGCTTAGGTTCAATGCGTGAAACCCACTCTACAAGCCCGTTTTTATCTGCGTGACCGCTCATTCCTTTAAGTGATCTTACCGACGCTTTCACTTCAACCGTATGACCGGAAACATTTACCGTTTTGTTCCCTTCCAGTATGCGTCTGCCCAGCGTACCGTTTGCCTGATATCCTGTAAACAGAACCGTGTTTTCCTTTCTGGGAAGTTGGTGACGAAGGTGATGTACAATACGTCCTCCTTCACACATTCCGCTTGATGACACAATCACACAGCTGCCTTCATATTCGTTCATTGAAGCGGAATCGGAAGGAGTAAGAAGATATTTCAGAGCAGGAAATGCCATAGGATCAACCCCCTGTTCCAGAAGGTGTGAAAATTCCTCTTTGTAATATTCGGCATTTACCTCAAGAAAAACCTGTGTTGCCTTTATTGCCATAGGACTGTCAAGAAACACAGGAACTTCCTCTGTTTTGTTTATAAGGTACAGGTAATACAGTATTTCCTGAGTACGACCAACTGCAAAGCACGGGATTATCACTTTTCCGCCCTTTGCAAATGCCTCATGCACTATGTCTCTCAACTCTTCAACCTTTGCCTCTGTGCTGTTATCTCCCGTGTAATCGTGAAGTCTGTTACCGTATGTTGACTCCATTATCACATAATCTGCTGTTTTTATTGGCTTTGATTCGGCAATAAGGTCATTGTAAGGATTGCCTATGTCACCTGAAAATACCACAGTCCTGTTTTCAGCCTTTGCAATTATTGATGCCGAGCCGAGCATGTGACCCGCATCGGAAAAGAGAACTTTAAGCCCATGTACCGGTTCAAACTCTTCACCGTAAGGCTTGCTGTCAATCATATCTATAGTGCGCATTGCGTCTTCAGTTGTATACAGAGGCTTTACATTGGGCGTTTTCCCCTGCCTTATCAACTTACTGTTCTTATGGTCAGCGTCAAGTTCCTGAAGCTTTGCACAATCCAACAGGATAATTTCCGCAAGTTTTTTCGTCTGATCCGTAGTCCAGATTATTCCGTTAAATCCGTACTTTACCAATAAGGGAAGACGTCCCACATGATCCACATGTGCATGTGTAACAAGCACACTGTCCACTTCACGTGCCTTAAAAGGAAAATTCATTCCGGTATTTTCCGCTTCAGAACCCTGAGGCATACCGCAGTCAATCAGAACCTTGTAAGAATTTACCTCAAGCATCATACAACTTCCGGTAACAGCTCTTGCTGCACCGTAAAAATTCAGCCTCATTCACATCCTCCTAACAAACATCACACCCATTATAACACGTCG
>JAKSPF010000100.1 GCA_024405065.1 Sphaerochaetaceae bacterium
ATGGTACCAAGGTTACCGGGGTCCTGAAGCTTTTCAAGAACAAGAAAAACCGAAATCTCTTCACCGGAAACAACTTCATCTGAAGTGCCTTCAAACCTACATGAAAACACGTTTCCGGTCGGTGTCACTACTGAAGGTTCTGAAGATTCTCCGGAATTGTCTGATGCAAGAACCATTGAAACTGTGCCGGAGGTCACTTCTCCGTTTACAATCTTCACAGCCTCAACTGTTCCGGCAACCTCGGTATTGCCGTTGCTCAGTATCACCTTCATCAGGTAGCATCCGCTTTCAAGGTCATCAAGTTCAACGGTAAACTGCGTTTTTCCGCTGCCCGGACTGAAAACTTTTGTCTTCTCCTCACCGTCAAGACCCGGACCGGTAAGAGTAAAAGCCAAATAAGGTTCTGTGATGATTCCATCCCAGTCAAACTGAACAGACAAACTTCCGGTACCGTAAACTCTTTCCAGATTCACCG
This sequence comes from Sphaerochaetaceae bacterium, assembly GCA_024405065.1. Lineage (GTDB taxonomy): Bacteria > Spirochaetota > Spirochaetia > Sphaerochaetales > Sphaerochaetaceae > JAKSPF01. Next base: position 476 of record JAKSPF010000100.1, read on the forward strand.
TGACTGAATTACTGTCCTTGTCAAGTGTAAAGGTTTTATGGCCGGTTGATACCGACTTTCCGGACTTATTGTACCCTACCGCATCAATAGTCCACTGTCCTACAGCAAGTCCGTCTATACTCAACGTGGAGTTTGAGCTTTCCACTGTAAAGGTCTTTCCTCCGGGCCCGTTTCCGGAAACCGTATATTTCACGGCATCGGAAGATACCGATACAGGAGTCAGAGTTCTTGAGCTGACGGAATCCCGCAGAAATACTCTCATTGACATTGTGGCTGATTCAGATTCGCAACTGCAAAGAATCACAGTTACGGCAGTCATAAGAAATAAAAAAAGTTTTTTCACATTTTCCTCCCCGCATTACCGGCGTTTGCTTATAAAAGCTGCGAAAAAACGGAAATTATTTTGTTTTTCGGGACGTTACGGGCAAAAAAAGAAAAATTTTTTCAAAAAACCGCTTAATAATTGCCTTAACACTTTTATTTTTTTACAATTTCAGTCTATGGAAATTATTATTAAAGTTTTTCTTCTTGCTCTTTTTGCTCTTGTGGTTTTCTGCCGCAATGCCTTTCCGAGTGCACTTCTGTATTGGGCAGCCTACTGCGTTATGTTTGCACTTGTTCCTGCACTTTGGGCCTCAATGTTTTGGGTTTCAAAAAAAAAGGCTGCTGCAATACTCGGATCACAGCCGGAATTTGATATTTTCTGTGCAAAAGTTCCTGCCGATCCGGCAGACGATTTTCAGAGAGGAAGGCTCTGTCTGTCTCAGGGGAAAATCGTTCTGATAACAAAAACAAAAAAAGGTTTTGAAAAAACGTGGTCTGTTGATAAAGAAAAAATCACGTCCGTTAATTTTGCAAATGTTGCGGGAAGACGTTGCGGTTTTATTCTTAACTATAACGGTGACAGTGCTTCTTTCGTGTGTCGCACAATAGATAAAAACAAAGAAAATCTCACAAGTGCTTTAGGTCTGCAGTCCTGAACCTGCTTTCACGTAAACAAAAACGGCTGCCCTGACGGACAGCCGTTTTCTTTTTCATAATACTGATAATCAGTTGAATTTCTCACGTGCACCGTAAGTTGTATGAAGCAACTCATGTGCTTTGTGTGAATTCGGCTCACCGAGGAAATCCTTATAGAGCTGCTGAACCTGTACGTTCTTGTGTGACTGGCGGATTTTCTGCCTCTCATCTTCACTGTAAAGTGCTTCAGCACGTTTTTCCTTGTATGTATCAATGATATCCGCATCCTCATTGGGGAGGAAAACCTCACGGACATAGGGCTGACCGCCACCGTTGATACAACCGCCTGGACATCCCATTATTTCAATGAACGTGTACGGAGATTTCCCTTCACGGATCTGATCCATAAGGACTTTTGCTCCTTTCATGCCGCTTGTAACGGCAACCTTGATTTTCTTTCCGGCAAGGTCAAACTCTGCTTCACGGATATTTTTGAAACCGCGGACTTCCTTGAACACGATACCCTGACGCTCCTTGCCGGTGAGAACAAAGTGAGCAGTCCTGAGAGCTGCTTCCATGACTCCTCCGGTAACACCGAATATCACGGCAGCACCCGTGTAATCACCGCAGATGTCACTGTCAAAGTTTTCATCCGGAAGTTTTGTGAACTGAATACCGCTTCTCTTGATGAGTCTGCCCAGCTCTCTTGTTGTGAGAACCGCATCAACATCCTTGAGACCGTTTGTAACAAGCTGAGGTCTTTCCTTCTCAAACTTCTTACAGGCACAGGGCATGATTGACACGACAAAGATATCTTTGGGATCAACGCCTATCTTCTGAGCATAGTAAGACTTCAGGATAGCACCCTCCATCTCATGGGGTGACTTACAGCTTGAAAGGTGATCCAGCTGGTCACCGTAGTAATACTCCGCATAGTTTATCCAACCGGGTGAACATGAGGTAACCATGGGAAGAACTCCGTTGTCTTTTACTCTGTCCAGAAGTTCGTTTGCCTCCTCCATGATTGTGAGGTCTGCCGCAAAATTGGTATCAAACACTTTTTTGAATCCGAGTCTTTTGAGTGCAGCCACCATTTTACCGGTAACAGGAGTTCCGATTTTCATCCCGAACTCTTCTCCGAGTGCTGCACGCACCGCAGGTGCAGTCTGAACAATCATGAACTTTCCGGCTCTGAAAGCATCATCAACCTTGTCAATTTCACTTCTTTCCATAAGTGCACCTGTGGGACAGACATTTACACACTGACCACACATAATACACGGAGAATCAACAAAGTCCCTGTTTTCAGCAGGAGCAAGAATTGTCTTGAAACCTCTACCTTCAAATCCGAGAATTCCGTTTCCGTGAGCATTGCGGCAACGTGCTATACAACGTCCGCAAAGCACACACTTTGACGTATCCCTCACTATTGCAGGAGTAAGTTTATCAACGGTAACGGGAGTCTGTTCTCCTTTGAACATTCCCTCTCTGGCACCTGTGACACGCGCAACGTGAAGGAGTTCGCATTTCTCGTTCTTGTCACACTCCTGACAGTTTCTGTTGTGGTTTGAAAGAAGAAGCTCAACGGATGCTCTTCTTGCAGCAACAGCCTTCGGAGAAGAAATCGTAATCTCCATTCCTTCCGATACCGGATACACACAGGAGGCAACAAGACCCCTCGCACCGGTTGCCTCTACAAGACAGACACGGCAGGAACCCTGATTGCATTCACCGTGATTGTAAGTACAAAGAGACGGAATCTCATAACCGCATTTCTTTGCAGCCTCAAGGATTGTAAGTCCTGCTTCAACCTGATAAGGAACGCCCTCAATTTTGATATTAACCAATGCCATAATTTACTTCCTCCCCATCACTTCTTTTCTATTGCACCGAACTTACATGTGCTCATACACATACCGCACTTGATACACTTGTCTTTGTCAATCATAAACGGACTCTTAAGAACTCCGGAAATTGCACCGACAGGACAGTTGCGTGAACAGGCACTGCACCCCTTGCATTTGGCGGGATCAATTTCATAACTCATAAGTTTCTTACAGACCTTTGCAGGACACTTCTTGTCAATGATGTGAGATACATACTCATCTCTGAAATGTGCAAGTGTTGAAAGAACCGGGTTTGCCGCAGTCTGACCAAGTGCACAGAGAGAACCTGCCTTGATTGTTGCAGCAAGTTCTTCAAGCTGTCTGAGGTCATCCATAGTACCTTTTCCTTCACAGATTTTGGTAAGATACTCAAGCATCCTCTTTGTGCCGATACGACACGGAGAACACTTACCGCAGGATTCGTCGCAGATGAATTCCATATAGAACTTTGCAACGTCAACCATACAGTTGTCCTCATCCATCACAATTGCTCCGCCTGAACCCATCATTGAACCGCGTGCAACAAGGTTATCAAAATCAATCTCTGCATCAAGGTCTTTTTCAGTAAGACATCCGCCTGACGGACCGCCTGTCTGTATCGCCTTGAACTTCTTTCCGTTCGGAATTCCTCCTCCGATGTCATAAATCAACTCACGGAGCGTGGTTCCCATGGGAACTTCAACAAGACCGACATTGTTTATCTTTCCGCCGAGCGCAAACACCTTTGTTCCCTTTGATTTTTCAGTTCCGCATGAAGCAAACTTTGCAGCACCGTTTCTGATAATGTACGGAATGACGGAAAGCGTCTCAACGTTGTTAACAATTGTGGGACAACCCCAAAGACCCTTTACTGCAGGGAATGGCGGTCTCGGTCTGGGCATACCTCTCTGACCTTCAATTGAATTGAGAAGCGCTGTCTCCTCTCCGCAGACAAACGCACCGGCACCCGGTCTGATATGGCAGCGGAAAGAGAAACCCGTACCGAGAATATCATCGCCGAGCAACCCGAGTTCCTCAGCCTGCTTTATTCCCAATTCAAGTCTGTGAATTGCTATCGGGTATTCTGCACGGACATAAAAATAACCGTTCTTTGCGCCTATTGCGTAACCGGCAATCACCATACCTTCAATTACGGCAAGGGGATTTCCTTCAAGAATACTTCTGTCCATGAACGCACCCGGATCGCCTTCATCTCCGTTACAGACAACGTATTTTTCCCCATCCGGCTGATCTTTTGCAAACTGCCACTTTCTTCCGGTAGGGAATCCGGCACCTCCGCGTCCTCTGAGACCTGAAGCAAGAACCTCGTTTATGACATCCTGCCTGTCCATCTTGAGAACTTTGGCAAGTGCTTCAAATGCACCGGAGCCCAAAGCTTCTTCTATGTTTTCCGGATTTATACGTCCGCACTGCTCAAGTGCGATACGGTGCTGTTTCTTATAGAAGTTGATGTCGGCCTGTTTTGAAACCTTTTCGTGAGTTGCGGGGTCAACGTAGAGAAGTCTCTCAACAATCTTTCCGCCGATAAGATCCGATTCAACAATCTCATCAACATCCTCAATCTTCACCATTCTGTAGAGAGTATCCTCTGGAAAAATTTTCACAAACGGTCCCTGTGAGCAGAAACCGAAACATCCTACCTGATTGACGGTGACCTTATCCGAAAGTCCTTTTTCCTGTACCAGTTTTTCAAATTTTTCCCTGATTGCAGCAGAATCCGATGAAAGACAACCGGTACCTCCGCACAGCACAACCGCACGTTTTCCGGTTGTTCCGGCAAACTTGCCTGCACGACATGCAGAACATTTCTGCTGTT
>JAKSPF010000101.1 GCA_024405065.1 Sphaerochaetaceae bacterium
CAAAGAGGTTGAAAAGAAGACCGATACCAAGACAGAAGAGAATGAAAAATGAAAAAAAGAACAGACTCGTACCTGATTCCCACTGTAATTGACACAACAGGCATAGGAGAAAGAGCATACGATATTTACAGCCGTCTTCTGAAGGAGAGAATAATCTTTCTCGGAGGAGAGATAAATGACGAATCTGCCAACCTTGTTGTTGCGCAGTTGCTGTTTCTTGAAGCAGAGGATTCAAAGAAAGACATAAGCCTGTATATAAATTCACCCGGAGGCAGTGTGACTGCGGGATTGGCAATCTACGACACAATGAAGTACATAAGTCCCGACGTAAATACAATCTGTATGGGACAGGCTGCCTCTATGGCTGCTTTAATCCTTGCAGGAGGAACAAAGGGAAAGCGTATGATTCTCCCGTCCGCAAGGGTTATGATTCATCAAACGTGGGGCGGAGTTGAGGGTCAAAGCTCGGACATTGCCATTCACGCAAAGGAAATACTCAGGTTGAAAAAACTTTCAATAGATTTTCTTGCAAGTGATACAGGTAAGACCTGTGAAGAAATTGCAAAAGACATTGAAAGGGATTTCTTTATGACGGGGCAGCAAGCCCTTGATTACGGTATTGTTGACAGTCTGATCAACAGCCATGAGAGAGGAAAATGATGGCTTTCGGAAAAAATCCCAAATACTGTTCATTCTGCGGCTCTTCCGACTCAAAACTTGTCTCCGGTCCCGGTGGAGTTGCAATTTGTGAAGATTGCGTAAAAAAATGCCGTCAGATTCTCAACTCTTCCGGTTCGGACGGAACATCCGATGCATCAGACTATTTACCTGAAGTTCTCCCTACTCCACGCGAACTGAAGGAATACCTTGATCAATATGTGATTGGTCAGGAAAAAGCAAAAAAAATACTTTCCGTGGCCGTTTACAATCACTACAAAAGAATAAAATTCAAGAAGGAACTTGAAGCGGAAAACGTTGAACTTGATAAGTCAAACATCCTGATTGTCGGTCCGACAGGAACCGGAAAAACTCTTCTTGCAAGGAGTCTTGCCAAGAGACTTGATGTGCCTTTTGCAATTGCAGATGCCACAACAATCACTGAAGCCGGCTATGTAGGAGAAGATGTGGAAAACATCCTGCTTAAACTGATACAGGCTGCAGATGATGATGTTGCCCGTGCCGAACACGGAATAGTTTTTCTTGATGAAGTTGATAAGATTGCAAAAAAAGGTGAAAACGTATCCATAACACGTGATGTTTCCGGTGAGGGAGTACAGCAGGCATTGCTCAAGATAATTGAAGGTACAATAGCAAATGTTCCTCCTCAGGGCGGTAGGAAACATCCCAATCAGGAACTGATAAAAATAAACACAAGTAATATTCTGTTTATTTGCGGTGGAGCGTTTGTAGGTTTGGATAAGATCATTGAAAAACGTCTTGATACTACATCTATGGGTTTTGGAAGAACGGTGACCGACACAAATGAAAAGGATCTTGCAAAACTCTATGAAAATATGTTGCCTGATGATCTTGTGAAGTTCGGGCTCATACCGGAATTCATCGGACGTCTCCCTGTTCATGTAGGGCTTAACAACCTTAATGTTGAAGACCTTGAAAGAGTGATTACAGAGCCTAAAAACTCAATTCTCAAACAATATATCGCATCAATGAAACTTGACGGTGTTGATCTTGTTTTCACAAAAGACGCAATTTCACGCATTGCACAAACCGCATATAATCAGAAAACCGGTGCAAGAGGTCTGCGCAGTATTGTAGAAGATGTTATGACAGACCTTATGTACAGAATTCCGGACATAGACAATGTTGCAAGAATTGAAGTAAGCGGTGATGTGATTATGAAAAAGGCAAAACCGGATATTTTTGATTCTGACGGCAGAAAAATAGATGTAAAACTTCTGGAAGGATAAGGTAATGTTTCCTGAAATACCGGAGGCTCTGATCAATGCCGTTCTGCGTTGTAAACGTGCGGTTGTGTGCGGTCACCACAATCCGGACGGTGATTGTCTGTACTCCACTCTTGCGATGGGTGTGCTGCTTGAAAAACTCGGAAAGGACTGTGTTCTCGTGAATGACGGTCCTTTTACCGCCCCGGAAATTGCCGATTATGCAGAAAGGATATCCTCTTCAATTCCCCGGTCGTTTACAGAGCCCGATACTCTGGGAATCATGCTTGATTGTTCAACATGGGACAGAATAGAAAGCTTTAAAGACATCTTCCGTACTTTCAGGGATGTTGTCGTGATTGACCATCATGCAAACGGCGGAAAAACGGGAAATCTGCAATATGTGGTACCTTCAAGTCCGGCAACAACCCTCCTTGTTTATAAACTTTACAGACGTATGAATGTTGATGTAACCCCTGATGCGGCAAAGTATATTTTCAGAGGCTTTGCAACGGATTCCGGTTTTTTCAGTTTTCTATATGCTGACAGTGCCCCTGTTTTTGATATTGTATCTGACCTTGTAAAACACGGTGTTGAACCGTATGCCGAATACAATTACCTGATGTGCGGAAAAACATACGAAACGATAAGGTATCTTGCCGCCCTGATTGAAAGAACCGAAACATATTACAATGGACGCCTTGCCGTTTCGTTTGAAAAGCCGGAAGACAGTAATCTGTTCGGACAGAATACAAGGGCTTCAGATGAATATTATCGGCAGATGTTGAGCATACGTGAAACAGAAGCGGTTATTTTGTTCAAAATTTCAAAAAAACGTGAGCATGCATGGGAACTGGGGCTAAGGTCTTCCTACTCAAGCAACATAGATATGGGCGCCTTTGCAACTGAGTTCGGCGGCGGAGGTCACAAAAAAGCTGCAGGAGCAACACTTGACGGCTCCTATACGGAAATACGAAAAAAGGTACTTGACGCATTTGGAAAATTCACTGAAACCTGTTGATTCTCACTTTCATGTGCAGATTATGGCACAGGAAGGTTTCGATTATAAAGAGGCTCTGCAATCTCTTTCAGGAGGAATTGATGCCGGATGTACGGCATCTGACCTTGATGAGAGACACCCTTTATTGAAAGATTTTCCCCACATACGGATAGCAGCTGCCATGGGACCGTGGGAAACTCAGAACAGAAATGAACATCAGCTTGAACAACAGTTTGAAATTCTTGCTGAAAAAATCAATTTCCATAAACCTGATTTTATAGGCGAAACAGGACTTGATCTTCACTGGAAAGAATACGGAACAATTGAAATTCAGACGTGGCTCTTTGAAAAACATCTTGAACTTGCCGAACAATCTGACCGTTGCGTGATAATTCATTGCAGAGAGGCAGGTCCCTTGTGTGCAGATATCCTCAAAGGGCATGAAAACAAGTTGTCCGGAGGTATAATACACTGCTTTGACGGAGATGAACCACTGCTCCGTACAGCCCTTGATTGCGGTTTTATGATCAGCTTTGCAGGAAACCTTACATACAAAAACAACACTTTATTGAGAGATTCGCTTAAAAAAATTCCGAAGGAAAGAATTTTGCTTGAAACAGACTCACCGTACCTCACGCCTGTTCCGCACAGAGGGGAAAGGAACTCTCCCCTTTTAATCCTTCACACGTATCTGTGTGCTGCAGAAACCCTCGGAATGCAACCGGACGATTTAACGGCTCTTGTCAACACCAATTTTAGGGCATTCTGCACACATGGGACACATTGAGCATTTGGGTGAAACCGAAGTGCAGATTTCCTGTCCGTAACTCACCAGAAGTTCATTCAACGGAATCCAAAATCTGCGCGGCATTACAGATTGCAGTGCTTTTTCAGTCTCGGGCGGAGTTTTTGTAGTTACCCAACCCATGCGGTTTGAAATCTGATGGACATGGCAATCCACACAGATTGCATCTATTCCATAACCCAAATTCAAAGTGAGGTTTGCTGTCTTGATACCGACTCCGGGCAGTGCAATAAGATTTTCCACATTGTCAGGCACGATACCGTTGTACTTTTCAACAAGTATGTGAGATATTTCAAGTATCCTCTGTGCTTTTGTGTGATAAAAGCCGACCGGAAAAATCAGTTCTTCAATTTCCTTTTCCGAAAGTCCAAGCATATCATGTGCAGTACTTGCTCTTTTTAAAAGGCGTTCCGAGGCCTTCAGGGTAACATCGTCTTTTGTTCTCAAAGATAGAAGCGTTGAGATAAGCACACAATAAGGATCATTACTGGTAATTGCCACGTAGGAAACTGCAGGAAGTTTTTTTCCGATGCCGGTAAGAACAGCATTGAAGCGGTCAAAAATCAAGTCAAAATATTCTTCTGAAAATTTATTTTGCTGTAAATCCATAATTCAAAGTTCCTGACATAAGTTTCAACACTTCCCTTTCTACTCCGAGATAGGGCAAGACCGAATTGAAAAAATCCGGATACACAACTCCATACAGATTTTCCTGCGGAACATTCAGTACAAGTCTGTAGTCAACTATCCACCTGAGTGAACTCTCTTCTTTGAAATAATATTCAGGAGAGTGCACAAACGGGCACATCACAATTCCTATGCCGAGCTCCTCAAACTCTTTCAGAGTGTTTGACGCAGAAAGAACCGACGAAATTTCTACCTTTTTTTCAAGAACCGAACCGGTTCCGTGATTTTCAGATATGCTTTGTGAAGTTTTACTGAATCTGTCATCCTCATATAGGACTGCAATTTTCTCATCCGGATCAACTGCTTTTTCAGCTTCAAGCCATCCGCCGTGTACATCAGAAGAAAGTATCATGTCAAAGCAGTTGTTTTCATCGTAGGAAATACCGTAACTTTTTATTTTAGGAAGTCTCTCACCGAAATTGTAATTCTCACTTTCAAGTGTTGCGGTAATCAGGGGACTTGCCATAACAAATGTAACACCGTTCAGTATTGAATCAAGATTTTCCTGCCACTGCTCTTTATTGAAAAACTCACGATTCAAGGTTATTTTTTCAAATCTGAATCCCAAACCGCAAATTCCTTTCTTAAATTCTTCACAGCACCTTCCGGGAAGGACAAGGGACATTGCCGGATCGTCCAGAAAAACAAAACACGGACGTTGATATGAAGCATTCACAAGAAATGGGAGTCCTACAAAAAATCCCGTCACAAGTGCTGCAATCACTGAAAAAACGATT
>JAKSPF010000102.1 GCA_024405065.1 Sphaerochaetaceae bacterium
TGAAAACCGGCGGAGTGCAGGAAGAGGAGCGAAGCAATATTTGTTATTGGAGAGCCATAGAAAAATCCAAAGGGAACTCCCGAAACTGAATTTGTGAAGGGTGAATTTGGATTTATGAGATAAAAACTATTTTTGAGACTGAGGAATACTTTGTGTATTTTGAAGTTGAGAAAATGCGTTTTTAGCCATAAAGGCAAGTTCAGAATTTGTGAAGGCAGTTTCGGGAGTTCCTTACACAAAGAAGCAGGCGTCACCGTAGCTGAAAAACCGGTACTTTTGTTCAACGGCGTGTCTGTAAGCGTCAAGAACATGCTCACGTCCTGCAAAGGCAGAGACAAGCACAAGCAGGGTGGATTCCGGTGTATGAAAATTTGTCAGAAGCTGATCTGCAATTTTAAAATCAAAACCGGGCGTGATGAACAGGTTTGTTGAGCTGTCCTGTGCAATTACGGTACCGCTCTTTCCGGCACTTTCAAGGGTTCGTATACTTGTTGTACCTGTTGCAACAATCTTCCTTCCCTCTTTTTTTGTCCTGTTGATTCTTTCAGCCGCATCTGCTGAAACACGGTAAGTTTCAGTGTGCATTACGTGATCTTCAAGATTCTCTGTCCTGACAGGAAGAAATGTACCCATACCGACTTCCAAAGTCACACGGACAATTTCCACATTTTTTTCCGACAGTTCGGTGAATATTTCCTCAGTAAAGTGAAGTCCGGCTGTAGGGGAAGCCATTGAACCGCATTTGTCTGCATATATTGTCTGATAGCGTTTATCATCGTTGAAGTCATCTTCCCGTTTAATGTACGGCGGAAGCGGTACGTGACCGCACACAGTGAAAAAATCCTCACCAACCGGTCTGTCAAATTTCACGGATTTAAGATTTGAACCGCCGTCACTGTCATCAACGTCTGCAACAATCTGCGCCCGGCAGTATTCTTTTCCGTCCGGAGAGTAAAAAACGTAGGACTTTCCGGGTTTCTGTTTCTTTGAACGTGAAACCATAGCCTGCCATACTGACGGCTGCTGTTCTCCGGTAAAAAGAAATTCCACCTTCCCTCCCGTTTCGGAAATTCCGAAGACCCTTGCCTTACGGACTTTTGTATCGTTTATCACAAGAAGACTTCCGGGTTCTACAAAATCGGCAAAATTATAAAACATGGAATCACAGAATTCACCGGTACGCCGGTCAATAACAAGGAGACGGTCATTCCCACGCCTGTCTGCAGGCGTCTGTGCAATAAGTTCTGCGGGAAGATCAAAAGTAAATTGCGATATTTTCATCAGAATAAAGTTCCCTGCGGACTCTCGTCAAAACGTGTCATCTGAGGCATTTTGTCTTCAAGGTGAAGAAGCTCATAAGCCTTTGCGGTAACCATACGTCCGCGAGGCGTGCGCTTCAGATAACCTTTCTGAATGAGGTATGGTTCATAAAAATCTTCAAGTGATTCAATTGCCTCTCCGACCGAAATAGACAGAGTATCGGCACCCACGGGTCCTCCTCCGTAAAATTCAATTATTGTACGCAGTATGTTGCGGTCCTGTTCTTCAAGTCCGTTAAGATCAATTCCCAAATTCCGTATTGAATGGTAAACCACATCGTCAGTAATCACCCCGTTTGCCTTCACTTCCGCAAAATCACGGAAACGTCTCAAAAGACGGTTTGCAATTCTCGGAGTACCTCTTGAACATTTTGCAAGGAGATCAACTGCGGAATCCTCAATCTCTACTTCAACAATACCTGCACTTCTGCGGATTATATTTGACAATTCCTTTTCATCATAAAAATCAATACGGCAATTTATCCCGAACCTTGTCTGCAAAGGAGAACTCACCATTCCCGCTTTTGTTGTGGCACCTATCAGGGTGAAGTGAGGAATGGGAATACGCATTGTACGTGCGCTCGGTCCCTGACCTATCACCCAGTCAATTTCAAAGTCTTCCATTGCAATGTAAAGCATCTCTTCAAGAGCCGGTTTCAGACGGTGAATCTCATCTATGAAGAAAACGGAATTTGCTGTAACGTTTGTCAGAATTCCGGCAAGATCTTTAGGTTTATCCAAAGCCGGCGCACTGGTCATCCTGATTTCAGAACCCATCTCGTTGGCAACTATTGAAGCAAGTGTTGTCTTACCCAGTCCCGGAGGACCGATTATGAACACATGATCAAGAGCCTCACCGCGTTTTTTTGCAGCCTCAATGAATATTCCGAGATTTTCCTTTATTTTATCCTGCCCCTGAAAATCTTTGAGAAACTTAGGTCTGAGAATATTCTCCTGAGCATCACTGTCCTGAAAACTTGTAGAGACAACAGATGTGTTTTGCAGAAAATCAACCTCTTCCAAACCTGCAACTCCTTCAACTCAAAGAAACAAGTGCTTTTCTGAAAATCAGTTCCTCAACGTAACTCTGGCTTTTTCCCTTCAGCTGTTCGGAATTTTCTTCAAGCAGTTTTGCAATACAGTCAAGCACGTGCCTCTTGTCATAACCCATCTCAACAAGGGCATTTACAACATCTTCATATTTTCTGGACGAACCGGACGCCACTGCCTGCGGAAGTGAAGACTGCTGAGTAAATACAAGAGTGTCTCTCAAAGCAAGAATGATCTTCTGGCTCGTCTTTGCGCCCAGCCCCGGTATTTTTGAAAGAAAGTTTACATCACTCTTGTCCAGTGCGGACATAGGATCACTCACCCTCACACCCGACAGAATTTTCATTGCCTGTTTGGCTCCTATACCGTTCACCTTTATCAGTTCAAGAAAAAGTCTGCGCTCGTCCTCGTCACAGAAACCGAACAGAGTCATCCCGTCCTCTCTGTGTTGAAGCCATGCAAGAATTCTCACGTTGTTTCTGTCGCTGCCCTGCAGATTTGACAGTTTGGTAGCCGTCTGTGATGAAATCTGAAGTTCGTATTCAATTCCGTAACACAGCACCGTGACCGACTGAGCATTCACACAGACAAGCTGCCCCGTTACTGCATTTATCATCTTTTCACCCCGAATTTTGACATAGTAGCCTCAGTATTTCCAAAACACACCGCTGCGGCAAGAGCATCTGCCGCATGATCCGGACGAGGTATCTTATCAAGCCCCATCAGTATCCTGCACATTTCCTGCACCGCCTTTTTGTCCGATCTTCCGTTTCCGGTGATTGCAAGTTTCAGCTGCATAGGTGTGTAGATATGAACCTGAATACCTGCAAGATACATTGCATAACACACCGCACCGATTACCTTCGCAACCCCTATTGCGGATATTTCATTCTTTGCAAAAAATATATCTTCAATACTCATGTGCTGCACACAGTACTCTTTTGCGATTGAACCTACATTATCTGCAATGAGTGCAATTCTGTGCGCAAGGGCATCACCCGGTTCAGTTTTCACAGTACCATAACAAACAGGCTGGAACCTGTGACCGTCAAAGTCAACAACACCCCAGCCTGTATTAGCCAATCCCGGATCAACTCCAAGAATTCTGTTGCTCAGTCTTCGTAATCGTCAGGCACCTCAATCTCCGTTGAACCCATCTGAACATCATCAGGATCTTCAAGACGCTCCACTATGTTCATTACCTTTTGAGCCCTTTCCTTATCCACTGCAACATAGTTGTCAGGAATCTTGTTGATATCTGCACTTTCCTGCACAAAACCGGCAGCCTGCATTGCTTCCAGAACACCGCTGAAATCTCCGGGTGCCGTAAATACCTCTATTGTTCCGTCCTCGTTGGTCACGTCCTCTGCTCCGTTTTCAAGAGCAGCGTTGAAAATTTCATCCTCAGAATACTTTGATGCATCATAGGTAATGACACCCTTTGTCTGGAATTTGTATGAAACACAACCGGAAGTACCCAATGAACCGCCAAGCTTCACAAGAGTGCTTCTTACATCGGCAGCAGTTCTGTTTTTATTATCCGTGAGAGTATCAATGATGATTGCAACTCCGCCGGGTGCATAGCCTTCATAAGTAAGTTCCTCAAAGACGGCATTTCCCATCTCTCCGGAACCCTTCTTAATTGCCCTTTCAATGTTGTCTTTGGGCATATTTTCCGCACGAGCCTTCAGAATGGCAGTTCTCAACGCTGCATTCGTTTCGGGATCCGCACCGCCCATCTTTGCCGCAACACTGATTTCCTTAATCAGTTTTGTAAACTTCTGACCGCGTTTCTGGTCAGCAATACCCTTTTTGTGTTTGATTGTCGCCCATTTGCTGTGACCTGACATATTACACCCCTTGTTGAGTCCTCTATCTGAAAAAAAATAGCACATAGTAAAATACGCTGTCAACACTCAAACAACCGGCTACAGGAAAAGGTTGCCGGAAAACAGATCAGAACATCACAGGAGCAACTTCCAAAACTAAGCTTTGCGAAGGATGAATTTGGATTTGCGAGGAGAAAACCGTTTTTGATAATTGAAGTCAGACTTTGTGTCTTACGAAATTATCAAAAAAGCGTTTTATACCGCAAAGGCAAGTTCAGAATTCATGAAGGGAGTTTTGGAAGTTGCTCAAAAAAGATTCATGGCAGCAGAATCGGCAGTCATAAAGCCCGTATCTGACGGAATAAGGTGATTTTCCGATACCGTGTAACCGTCAGGTACAAACGGAATCTCAAAACCGAAATCATCCCTCAGACGATCCAAATCCAATCCTTCCGAATGTCGCAATCCCATTATGACACATTCTTCAAGCGCTTCACGGGATGTCAGTTCCGTAAGTCTGTATGTCTGTGAGGCAACATAAGCCTTCACATCCGGCGGACATTCAATCCTTGTGACTTTTCCGTTTTTGAAACAGGTTGATGCCGATGCAGGTCCTATGCCTATGTACTGACGGTAATTCCAATAAACCGAATTATGAAGACTTCTGAAACCCGGTTTTGCGAAATTTGATACCTCATAGTGTTCAAAACCGGATTTTTCAAGGTATTCCCAGATTGCCGAAAGTATCTCAGCCTGTAAATCGTCATCAGGAAGTCTGATGCCGCGTCTGTAAAGTTCCGTTCCCTTTTCAAGAGTGAGGGCATAGACAGAAAGGTGATTTGACGGAAAATTCTCAACAAGATTTTTTATATCCGAAAGAGCATCACGTTGCCTTCCCGTGCAGGTTATCATATCATA
>JAKSPF010000103.1 GCA_024405065.1 Sphaerochaetaceae bacterium
CACTTTACACGGATGCGAAGCTGATTATTCTTGACGAACCGACAACTGCTCTTTCAAATGATGAAATTGAGCATCTGTTCGGAATTTTGAGAAATCTTAAAAAAAAGGGTAAATCGTTTATATTCATATCACATAAAATGCCTGAAATCTTTGCAGTTGCGGACAGATATACGGTTTTCAGGAACGGGCATTTTATTTCTTCCGGCAATATCTCGGACACGAATCCCCGGCAAATCACATCTGAAATGGTAGGTCAGGATTATGTTGATTCCGATTTGTACAGGTCAAGACCACTCGGTCAAGAGGTTCTTTCGTTGCACAATTTTTCAGGTCCGGGTTTCAGTAAAATAAGTTTTTCTGTCAGAAAAGGTGAGATTGTTGCATTCACGGGTCTTGCAGGTTCGGGAGCCAGTGAACTTATGCAGGCAATGTTCGGTGTTCTGCCGGCTGAAGGCGGTTATATCAAAGTAAACGGGAAAAAACTTCAGGGTGCAATACCTTTGTTTATGAAAAACAAAGTAGGTATGCTTCCGGCAAACAGAAAGGAAAATTCTGTTGTTCCCGATATGTCAATTCTTGAAAATTTTTATATTGCAGAGCATGTAATCTCTTCAAAAAAACAGCATATTGATTTTTCTGATGAAAAAAAACGATATTCGGCGCAGAAAGAATCTCTGAAAATCAAAGCAGGTGACAGTTCATTGGAGATTACTTCTCTTTCCGGAGGAAATCAGCAGAAGGTTTTCTTTGCAAAATGGTTGAATACAGGAGCAGAGGTGCTTTTGTTTGACAACCCGACACAGGGTGTTGATGTCGGTGCAAAAGGTGAAATCTACAAACTTATTCTTGATTTTGCAAAGGCGGGAAAGACTGTGATTTTCAATACTCTGGAGATTCCCGAGGTTCAGAAAATCGCGGATCGTTGTGTGGTATTTTACGAAGGGCAGATTGCCGCTGTTCTGAATCACAGCGGGGTTACGGAACAGACGGTAATGGCATATTCAACAGGTGCAAGTAAATAGAGGTTAAAAATGAAATTCGGAGATATAAGAAAAAAAATCGGAAATATTTGGTCACATTACTCATACATTTTAGTAATGTTGATTATCATGATTGTTTATGCAATCACAATTTCGGCAAACGGTAACTCATTCAGGTGGAGTCATATCTCTTCAATACTCAGTTCCCAAAACACATGTATTATCGGGACAATGGCCATAGGAATGGCATTGATTGTCATTACCGGGCAGATTGATCTTTCAATAGGTTCTTCACTCGTATTTACAACAAGTGCTGCTATTGTTGCGTTTAACATGACAAATTCAGTTTTTGCAATGATTTTTACAGCATTGCTGGTAGGCGGTCTTTGCGGTCTTGTGAACGGGACACTTGTGGGCATTGCAAAGATGCCCCCGTTCATAGCTACAATGGGAACAATGCTTATTTACAGGTCTCTTGCACTTTCGGTTGTCAGAAGTATGGATACATCACTTTCCGGTTCAACTTCAAGTCAATTTGCAATGCTCAGAGAGAAGAGTAAATATGATGTTCTGCGTTTTAAATTCGGCACAGGTAAGCTCGGTTTCGGAAATTTTGCAATTCCGTATATTACTATTGTATTCATCCTCATGATTGCACTGTTCATTTTCATTACGAAGAAAACAAAGTACGGGAAGAGTATCTATGCGGTAGGTTCAAACGAAAAGGCGGCACATCTTTCAGGTATAAATACGACATTTGTAAAAGTTTCGGTTTTTGTGGTAACCGGTTTTCTTGTGGGGGTTGCAAGTATTCTTCAGGCTTGTAAACTCGGTAATATTACTCCCGCTTCATCCGGAAAGAGTTATGAGATGTACGCCATTGCTGCAATTGTGCTCGGCGGTGTCAATATGGCAGGCGGAAGGGGAAATCTCCTCGGAGTTTTTTTCGGAGCCCTTTCTTACACAACGGTCAATTTCATCATTGTTTCAATTCCGTCTCTTTCAGTTGATATTCAGGATACATTCCAGGGACTCGTGCTGATTGTGGTGATTATCATCCAGACTGCTAGTCCTGTTATCAAACAGAAGATTCAGACTATAAAGCGTCGCCGTCAGGCTCTTGCTGAGGAAAAGTGAAGAATGTTAGTAATACTTGGCTATGTTGTGATGTGACAAGGGATTCTCAAGTATATTGCAGAGATTCATAACGTTGAAGGAAGGAGGTTATCATGGGAAAGAGGGAAGATTACATTTCTTGGGACGAATATTTCATGGCTGTTGCCGTGTTGTCTTCAATGAGAAGCAAGGATCCGCATACCCAGGTCGGTGCGTGTATTGTCAATCAGGAGAAAAAGATTGTGGGTACGGGGTACAACGGCTTTCCCACAGGTTGCAGTGATGATGAACTTCCGTGGGAGAGAGAAGGTGATCCCTGTGATACAAAATACCCGTATGTGTGTCACGCAGAGCTTAATGCAATTCTGAACAGCAATACTCAGAATCTGAGAGGATGCACATTGTACGTTGCACTTTTTCCGTGCAATGAGTGTGCAAAGGCAATTATTCAGAGCGGTATAAAAACGGTGATTTACAAAGATGACAAGTACGCCGATACGGACGGGGTGAAGGCATCCAAGAAAATGTTTGATCAGGCGGGAGTGGAGTACTCACAGCTTGTGATTGACCGTGAACTTGTCCTGCAGATATGACACCGTATACCCATATAGAGACATCTCAACAGCTCAGAGAATTCATAGCTTCCTTTCTTACTGCAGGTACAAAGTCCTTTGCAATGGATTTTGAGGAAGAATCCAATCTTCACGTTTACGGAGAGCATCTGTGTCTCATTCAGCTTTTTGACGGAAAAAAGTATTATGTAATTGATGCATGGAAGATACAGAACAGCCCTGACGGTGTGAATTCGTTGAAATTTTTTCTTGAAAGTCCTGTGGAAAAAGTGATGTTTGACTGTTCAAGTGATGCGGCGATAGTCAGAAAGACTCTCGGCTCTCAGATTGCCGGTGTGTTTGACATAAGGATTATTGCACAGGCATTGGGGTACATGGGTAATCTTACCGGTCTTGTTGAAAGAAATCTTCATATTATCTGCGATTCCGGAACTGCCAAAAAAAAGTACCAGCGTGCCAACTGGATGAAAAGGCCTCTTCCCGAAGAACAGATTGAGTATGCTTTGGATGATGTGAAGTACCTTTTTGATTTAAAACAATCACTTGAAGAAGAGATGAAGGGTCTTTCAGCTCAGCAGCAGAAGGGCATAATGTCTGCAATGAGAAATTGCGCAAAGCAGAAACACCGTGAAAGACCCGGTTGGGAGAAGATCTGCAATTACAAATTGCTAAATCATTGCGAAAAGGTTTATATCAGGTACTTTTTCACAGCACGTGACGTACTTGCAAAAAAGGCAAACGTGCCTCCGATGAACATAGTGGATAAACAGACTGTGGTTAAGATGGCAAAAACCGGTACGTGGGAGGGGCTGCTTGAAGGTCCCCAGTTGAGATATTCCGGAGCCTTTGAACAGGCAAGGATGAAGGCGTGTGCGGAGATGGAAAATAAATGACGTTTCACCGGTTCGTGTATGCAATGTGTTTGTAGCCGTATTGACCTTATCCGAAATTTGTAACAGAATTTTTTTATGTGTTCTTTAACGGGAAAAAAAACTGTTGTTGTTGTTTTGCTTGTTTTTACGGCATTTTCCCTGTTTTCACAACAGGTCAGCATTTCTCTTGATGAGGCAGTTTCACTTGCTCTTAAAAACAGCAAGGCGGTAAAGGAAGCGGAAATCACATATCAAACCGCAATAAACAATTCAAAGGTAAATTCACTTATGCCGAGTTTCTCACTCGGTGCAAGTATAGGTCCCGACGGTTCCGTGCCGTTGGCATTGAGTGAAATAAAAACACATTTCAACAGCGTTGCCGTCAGTGCGGGTATTTCATGGAACCTCTCTTCAAGTGATGTAATCAAAAAATCCACAAAAGAGCTGACATTGGAAAGAGCCCGTATGGCTTATGTTTCAACCGTCTATTCCGTAAGGTCTGAGACAGAACTTGCCTATTATTCGGTGGCTTCCTCTCAGGTGGCTGTGCAGCAAACTGCACGTTCACTTGAACAGGCTGAGGATTCGCTTGCAAGAACTCAGGCAATGTATGATGCTTCACAGGTTGCGGAAACTTCACTTTCACAGGCACGTCTTACAGCAAGTGACAGCCGGCTTACCCTTGAAACTGCTCAGGATTCCCTTAAAACAGACTCCAGAGCCCTTGCAAAGCTCATCGGCTATCCTGAGGACACAACTGAATTTTTACTTGACGGGCTTCCGGATTTGTCACGGATAAAGACGGACAGACTCCGTGAAGTCGTTGAGCATTACTATTTACAGACAAACACGGTGAACAGTGCGCAACTTGCTCTTAAAATTGCAGAAAACGAAAATTTCAATAATATCGTCTCAAATGCAGTACCGAAGTTGAGTCTTTCCACGAGGTTATCTTACTCGGCAAACGGAAAGGACGGACTGGGCGGTAATGTGAATTTTGACAACTCTCCGTCATATTCTGCCACTTTGGGAATGTCAATTCCCATTGATACCTACATTCCCGGTACGTCGGCAAATGCTGATTTCAAAAACAGAAAACTGAATGTGGAGTCAAAGAGAATTTCTCTTGAGAATGCAAAGGACAAACTGAAAAAGACTGCCATGAACACGGTGACTGCCATTGAGCAGGCTCTGCGGAAAAAAGAAAATCTTGCGGAGCATCTTGTTCTTGCAACAAGAAATCTTGAACTTGTGCGTGAAGCGTGGGAAGCAGGTTTTTCCTCAAATACGAACCTTTCCAATGCACAGCTTGATTATGACTATGCGGTGATTTCACAGCTTACAAATGATTTCAACATAATAGAACGTATATGCTCTCTTGCGTCACTTCTTGAACTTGACGTGAGCAGCGTGATGGAGTACATAACATGAACATTGCAAACCTGAAAAGTAAAATAAAATCACTCGGTGCAGAAAAGGCGGCAACGCTTTTCATAGCGTTTCTCTGTTTTCTGCTGATTATCGGTA
>JAKSPF010000104.1 GCA_024405065.1 Sphaerochaetaceae bacterium
TGTAAAGGACTGATAAGTGGAGAAGGAACTGGTTGAATACATTGTCAAATCACTTGTTGACTTTCCGGATGAAGTTGAGCTGAATGTTGTGGAAGGTGAAAAATCTACGATATTGGAGTTGAAGGTTTCGTCTCAGGATATAGGTAAGGTGATCGGCAGGCAGGGCAGGATTGCAAAAGCACTGAGGACTATACTGAGTGCTGCAGCAACCAGAAGCGGAAAGCATGCAAGCTTGGAGATTCTGGACTGACGGTATGAAACAGATCCTTGCAACCGGTGTTGTCAGAGCTCCGCACGGAGTCAGAGGTTTGATGAAGGTTCATCCGTATGCGGATGATGTTTCGCATTTTGCAGACTTGCA
The DNA here is from genome assembly GCA_024405065.1 of Sphaerochaetaceae bacterium. Taxonomy (GTDB): domain Bacteria; phylum Spirochaetota; class Spirochaetia; order Sphaerochaetales; family Sphaerochaetaceae; genus JAKSPF01. The sequence continues at coordinate 362 of JAKSPF010000104.1, forward strand.
CAGTGTTACTCTGAGCAAGGACGGCAGAACCAAGAGTGCGGAAATTGAGGAAATTCAGGACTTCTGTGGGGAATTTCTTGTCAAATTCAAGGGAATAGATAACCCTGAAGACGGCAGATTGATTTCCGGTTGGGAAATTCTGGTACCGAGAGAACAGGCTTCAAAGCTCGGAGAAGGAGAGGTATACATAGCCGACCTTGTAGGAATGAGGCTGTTATACAATAACGAAGAAGTCGGAAATATTGTTTCTGTCCTTGACGGAGCACAGGCACCTCTGCTTGAGGTAATGTGCAGGGACGGGAAAAAGAGGCTTGTTCCGTTTCTCAAGGGTATATACGTCTCTGATGTTGACCTTGAAAGCGAAACAGTAAAACTTCTTGTCAGGGAACTTGTTGAATGAATATTGATATTCTGACATTGTTTCCCGGCATGATTGAAGGTTTCTTCACGAATTCAATTATGGCAAGGGCCGTCAATGCAGGTCTTGTTTCTTATAAGATAACAGATTGGAGACAGTTTGCAGAAGACAGGCACCGCAAGTGTGATGATTCACCCTTTGGCGGCGGAGCAGGCATGGTCATTAAACCTGAACCGCTTTTCAAAGCTCTGGATTACGTTGATGCCATGAACAAACGTGTTATCTGTGCTTCACCGTCCGGAAAGCGTCTGACACAGGATTATGCGGCTGAACTCAGTCATCAGTCCGATCTTGTTTTTATCTGCGGTCATTACGAAGGTATAGACCAGAGAGTGTTGGATCGTTATGTGGACGATGAAATATGTATAGGTGATTACGTTGTTTCTTCAGGGGAAGTAGCCACCCTGGTGATTATTGATGCCGTTTACAGACTGATAAACGGTGTAATCACGGATTCCTCACTTGAAGAGGAGAGCTTCACCGGTTCGTTGCTGGAATACCCGCAGTACACCAGACCGGAAACCTATTGCGGAATGTCGGTTCCTGATATATTATTATCGGGACATCACGCCAACATAGAGAAGTGGAGGCTGCAAAAAAGGCTTGAGAAAACTTTTAGAAACAGGCCTGAACTGCTGGAAAATGCATCGTTGGATGTGCAATCCCGCAGGATGCTTGATGAAATTAAATTGACCGAGGGGTTTAACAAAAATGGACTTGATTAAGGCTATTGAACAGGAACAGATGAAGCAGGATGCCGAAAACTTCCACGTGGGTGATACGGTAAAGGTCTACTTCAAAATTGTAGAAGGTGCTACAGAACGTATTCAGCCGTATGAAGGTGTTGTGATTGCCAAGAACAATTCGGGAATCAGAAGAACTTTTGTTGTGCGTAAGATTTCATACGGTGTGGGTGTTGAGAGAATTTTTCCGCTTCATTCACCGAGAGTAGAGAATATTGAGGTTGTCAGGCGCGGTAGGGTAAGAAGAGCAAAACTTTATTACCTCAGAGACAAGGTAGGAAAGAGTGCAAAGGTGCCTGAGCAGATTAAGGGTCACAAGGGTATCTGATTTTCCTAAGAATACAGTTTCCAATTTCTGCGTTGCTGCATCGGAGCCGTACTATGAGTACTGTCTCCTCTTTGCTCCTTGAACTTGAAAATGTATTCTTGGAAAATATCTATTCAATACAGTTTCCAATTTCTGCGTTGCTGCATCGGAGCCGTTTATAAATAAAGTCTCCGTTTCATAGAATCGTTGCATTTGGAATTCGGTGTTTTTACAGCGGAGGTTTTTCCTCCGCTTTATTTTGTTAGGGATGCTCGTGTAATGAACACAAGAGAAAAGGGAAGAGTAGCAGAGTCTCTGGTTTGTGAATTTCTTGAAAAGAAAGGACATACGATTCTTTATCGCAATTTTTCCGTTCCCGAAGCAGAGGTGGATATTGTTTCTTCTTCCGGCGGAACAATCTGTTTCACGGAGGTTAAACAGGTTCCCGTAAACTGGTCAGCAGAGGATTTTCCTTTCAAAATCAATTCAACAAAGAAGAAAAAAATAAGGTTTGCCGCTTCCGTGTATCTTGCCCGTAATTCTGATATAAAATATGATGAAATAAGATTTGATGCGGCATTTGTAATAGATTCAGACATCAAATATATTGAAGGAGCGTTCTGATGATCAAACATAAAAAGAAAAAATTTCAGTTTCAAACTGAAACAAGTCACTTTTCTGATGTGAATCACGTTGCTGTGGATGAGGTGAGTGTCCCTCAAGTTCATGAGCCCCTCCCTGATTGTCAAATTTGCGGAAAACCTATAGAGGCCATAATAGAGGCAATAAGAGAGAGTGACGGTTCGTACTCTCACTTTGACTGTGTGCTTGAAAAAATAAAAAAGGAATATCACGTTGATGAACCCGATAAGGTTTCATATATAGGACGCGGTACGTTTGCTGTTGTTTCCAAAGACAGTGACGGTAACATTGTGTTCAAAGACAGAATCCAGTATGAATCCGGTGAGACTTTCAACAGTGCAAAACAGTATGTTGAGGAAAACCGCAAATGATACCTTCTGTTGCAGTTTTGCCCGGTAGTTTTGATCCGCCTACAAACGGTCACATTGACATAATAAGAAGGGCATCCTCTCTTTTTGAAAAACTGTACGTTGTTATCGGTGTCAATAAAAGTAAAAAACATCTGTTTCAACCGGAAGAAATTTGCGGAATGCTCAGAGAGACGCTGGAGGATAAGAAGAATGTTGAGGTTTCTGTTTGGGACGGATTGATTGTTGATTTTGCCAAGAAGCATAATGCAGGAGTGATTCTGCGCGGTGTTCGTCCCCTTGCCGACTTCAGTTACGAGTTTGAACTTGCAGAAACAAATATGAAAATCTGCCCAGAGATTGAAGTTGTTTTTCTTCCGGCTTCATCTGAATATTTTTTTACGAGAAGTTCATCAATCAGGGAAATGATAAGCTTCGGAGTTGATATCTCTGCTCTTGTGCCTCCTGCTGTTGTGAGGGCTGTCAAAATGCAGAAAAACTGCCAACTTAGGTAAAATAAAACTGCCAACTTAGGTAAAATAAAACTGCCAACTTGGGTAAAATAAAACTGCCAACTTGGGTAAAATTGCTTGTCTTTTTGTGCTGTAACGTTTAAAGTATGCAATCAAGGGGTAGCAAAATGGCGGAGTATCTTCCTAGGATTACAGATAGTATTTTAAGAAATGAGCTTGACTCCGTGGGTGCTGTATTACTTGAAGGACCAAAGTGGTGTGGAAAGACTTCAACAGCAGAACAGTGTGCAAAGAGTATTTTGTACATGAACGACCCCAAAAATGTTGAAGCAAATATTCTCAGAGCGGAGACAAATCCATTGTCTTTGTTGTCAGGCAAAACTCCGAGACTGATTGACGAATGGCAGATTGTTGCCGACAAACTTTGGGATACCGTAAGGTATGAAGTGGACCACAGAAATGAATTCGGACAATTTATACTTACCGGATCGGCAACACCTGTGCAACTGGGTAAAAACACTCATTCAGGAACAGGAAGAATAAGAAAATTGAAAATGAGGACAATGTCGCTTTTTGAATCCGGAGATTCGTCAGGTAGTGTTTCTTTGAAAATTTTGTTTGATTCTCCGGAGACGATAAACGGAGAATGCAGTATAAAACTTGAAGAACTTGCATATCTCACCTGTCGGGGAGGATGGCCTCGTGCCGTTACGACATCAAGAAAAGATATTGCTTTAAAGCAAGCTGAAAATTACTATGACGCCGTAGTGCATCAGGAATATCCTGAGTCTGTATTAAGGAGAAATAATCCACAGTGGACTGCTTCACTACTTAAATCCTATGCCAGATTTATCGGTTCTCCGGCAACAACGGGTAACTTTTTTGATGATTGCATAGTGCATGGCGGAGGTATGACTTCCTTGGAAACAATAGATAATTATATATCGTTCTTAAAAAGTCTGTTTGTATTTGAGGACATGGATTCATGGAATCCTAATCTCAGATCCAGAACAGCCATAAGGACATCGCCGGTAAGGTATTTTACCGACCCTTCCATTGCTGTAAATGCACTGGCTTCAGGTCCGGGTGCGTTATGTAACGATTTAAAAACATTCGGATTTATGTTTGAAAATATGGCAATAAGAGACTTAAGGATATATGCACAAAGTATTAACGGAGAAATTTTTCACTACAGAGACAGAAACAATCTTGAATGCGATGCTGTAATTGTTCTGAAAGACGGTAGATACGGACTTGCAGAAATCAAACTCGGTGGTAGTACGCTTGAGGAAGAAGGAGCTTCCGGTTTAAAGAAACTTGAGTCTAAACTGAATACGAACACAATGGGAAAGCCCTCATTCAAAATGGTTGTGAGCGGTGTAAGCTCCTATGCATATCGCAGACCTGATGATGTTTATGTTGTTCCAATAGGATGTTTAGGTCCTTAAAGTATTTGTCTGTCACTTTTCTGAAGAGGAACTACAAAGAGCTAATTGCAAAATTCCATTTATGAATTCTGAACTTGCTTTTCCGCTATGAGACGAACAGGTTACAGGTTGGGCGAACCGGTCCTGTTCTGAAAAAAAATTTACAGATTTTTTCTTCAAAATACCCGATTTTACCGATTTTCCTGAAGAAAATTGCAAATTTTTGCATCTATTAAGAATTGAAAGGTTTACGCCTTTCAAATCTTATATGCGGAGGTGTTACTATGACACTTACAAGAGAAGAACTCCTGCAACGCTATATGCAG
>JAKSPF010000105.1 GCA_024405065.1 Sphaerochaetaceae bacterium
AATTCAGCCTCATTCACATCCTCCTAACAAACATCACACCCATTATAACACGTCGGGCTCTCAGACTGAAAAAAAAATCCACAGCACCCCAAAAAAGAGCCTCATTTTAGATTTCACCTCCCAATCTTTTGGTATTTATTCAATGTATTCATTTAATTATCATCCGGAAGCTGTGTAAGGTTTGCCTTACTCAAACTCTCAACCATATTATTGTCGGTCTTCAACAGCTTACTCGTTAATGTACTCCGATATGTCGCTGTAGTGAATATATCTGCAGTTTTGATATGATTCATAAGATTCTCCGCAATAAACAACACTCATTGCTTCCACATCCGGGTCGCCATCACAGAAAAGCTTCATATTTTTAGAAAAATCTTTATTCGGAGTCATTGATGATTTGATTTCGTAAAGAGAAAGCATTCCTTCCTTACGAAGTATCAAATCTACCTCAACACCTTTTTCTGTTCTCATGTAGAAGAGGTTGGGTTCTTTCTTATCATTCAGTCTTGCCTTCATCGCTTCAAGCACGACCATATTTTCAAATATATTTCCCCTGAGAGGATCTCTGGATGCCTGACGGGGAGTTTCTATTCCAAGCAGATAAGCAGCAAGCCCCGGCTCAACAAAATACACTTTGGGAGACTTTACAATTCTTTTACTGATGTTTGAGAAATACGGCTGAAGTTTAAAGACAACATACGAAGCTTCCAATACCGACAACCATTCACTTAGAGTGGTGGAAGAAACTCCGACCTCTCCTGCCATACCGCTCAGATTTACTACTTGTCCGACTCTTCCTGCCAAAAGCGTCAGAAATCTTGTAAAAGCGTTAAGATCTTTTACAGCAATCATCTGCCGTAAATCTTTTTCTATATAAGTATTCAGATAATCGCTGTAATACTCTCCCGGCTCTCTGGAATTTTCCAGATATAACTCCGGCATAAAACCTTTGATGATATTTTCATCTACCTCCTCTAATTTTCCGCTTTTCTTTATTTCTTCCATGCTGAGTGGAAACAATGTATGAATTGTTGTTCTACCCGCAAGGGACTGTGCCACGGCCTCTCTCAACCTTGACTGGTGACTTCCCGTTAAAATAAATCTGCCGTTTTTCCGTCTGTCTTCATCAACCTTCACCTGAATTGCAGAAAGCAGTTCAGGCACACGCTGAACCTCGTCAATAATCATCGGCTCCGTGTATTTTCTAAAAAAACCAATATAGTCTGTCTCTGCCAGTTCTCTTGTTGCTTTATCTTCCAAATTTACGTAACTATATTCAGGAAAGAGCTCTCTTACCAGCGTTGTCTTCCCAGCCTGTCGTGGACCCAGCACCGTGACTACAGGTACTTGACTTGCACTTTTTTGAATTTTATCTGAAATGGTTCTATTAATCATACTCTGTACCTTCTTACGAGATATACTGACACAAATAGGGCGTAAAACTCAAGTATAATTTGAAAATTACGCCCTTAATTACCATCTTGCTCCTGCTCAACAATCTTTTTCTATCTCAATCTGAATTTTACTCATAGCCTCCTCGCAAACTTTTATGGCATTGAGCGGAGTGTCTGCTTGAGCAATTACATATCCTACACGATCCAGACTGTTACGGATTTTCACAGCACGTTCACCGATTTTCCTGTCAATTCCTACCCTTATTACGCCGGGCACAGATTCAGCAGCTTTTAACCCCGATATTGATTTGATAACACCCTCTTCTGTGACCAGAAACCTGATTGCCGATGCCTTTTCAAACTTATGTTCACAGTCGGGTTTCTCACCGAAAGCAATCTTTATGATACTCTCAATCATATTTACTCCGGTTGAAAGCGGCACAAGGTCGGAAGTCATATAATCTCCTGCCAGACGGGCACCCATTTCAACAACTTTTGCCCCGTCTTTCGTCGCTATTATTTCCGTGCAGGAAGACCCGTTGCAGTTTCCGAGTGCCATATTGCAGGCCACGGCAACACGAAGAATATCTGCCTGTACATCTGCCGGCAACATGGAAGGCTGACTGTGTCCCATTTCTACAAAATAAGGGGCTCCTGTGGTTAACTTATCGGTAATCTGAATCGGATAACATACACCGTCATAATTCAGTGTTTCCACACAAACTTCCGGTCCTTCCATAAATTCTTCAACAACGACATCTCCTGAACGGGAATATTCTTTACTGTAGACGTATGCATCATGAAGAGATTTTTTATCGTATCTATCAAGTAAAATAACGCCGCGGCTACCCGAATTATCTGCCGGCTTAACAATACATTTGTAACCCGAATTGAGTATTTCACGAATCGCTTTATAAAACTCGGTCTCATTTTTTGCCTTACAGAAATACGGAACCGGTACACCGTGCTCCCTGAGCGTTTCTCTCATCTTTATTTTGTCTGTGACCTTAAAAGAGTTTTCAACACTGATTGCAGGAATATTGAGAGCTTCACCGACGGCTGCTACTGTCCTTACCGCCGGATCTGTACAAAGCGTAATAATTCCGTCCACCTTTATTTTTTTTGCTGCATCAACAACAGCAGGTATATCCAAAGTGCTGATTATTACCTTCTCGTCTGCATACTGTAAACCGATTGCATCAGGATTCATATCAACAGCAATAACATAAAAACCCATTTCCTTTGCCTGCCTGATACAGGGAACCTGCATTGCTCTTGCTCCGAGAATCATTAATTTTTTCAAAATATTACTCTCCTTTGATTTGTTTGCCTGTAAAAGCCGCATATACTAAACTTGACACGGAACCCATCCTGAAGAATATACTCTAAAGAGCCGATTTCAAAAGTTCATTCTTTACAAAGCTTAATTTTGCAATTGGCTCTAACGGTTAACAGCATGATATCATTTAATATTCCTGTCCATATAGGAACAGAAGAAAAATTCATACGGGAGGCAATTTCCTCTCATAAAATTTCCGGTGACGGAATGTTTACGGAAAAATGCACACAGTGGATGGAAAATCGTTTCAAAGCCGCAAAAGTATTTCTGACAACAAGCGGATCCTCTGCACTGGATATGGCCGCACAGCTCTGCGGAATTTTACCCGGTGACGAAGTGATTCTGCCCAGCTATACATTTTCAAGCACAGCAAACTCTTTTATTCTTGCAGGTGCCAGACTTGTGTTCGTTGATATCCGACCGGACACGATGAATATGGACGAGCAAAAGCTGGAAGCTGCTATTACAACAAAAACCAAAGTTATAGTACCTGTACATTATGCCGGAGTGGCGTGTGAAATGGATACTATTATGAAAATTGCCCGTAGTTACGGTCTCATGGTTGTAGAAGATGCTGCGCAAGGTGTTATGAGCAAATACAAAGGAAATGCTTTGGGCACAATCGGAGACTTCGGATGCTATTCTTTTCATGAAACAAAAAACTATTCCATGGGAGAAGGAGGTGCAATTGTCATCAACAACCCCGAATACATAGAAAGAGCGGAAATTCTGCGTGAGAAAGGGACAAACCGTTCCAAATTCTTCCGTGGTCAGGTTGACAGATATACATGGCAGGATTTTGGTGACAGTTATCTTCCGAGTGAACTCAATGCAGCATATCTTTGGGCGCAGCTTGAAAAGGCAGATGAAATCAACAATTCAAGATTAGAGATATGGAACAGGTATTATAAAGCCTTAAAATCACTTGGTGACTTTGACCTTATTCAAATTCCGTATATTCCTGACGATTGCAAGCATAATGCGCATATTTTCTACATAAAACTCAGAAATCTCCGTGAACGAACATCTTTTATCTCTTACCTTGCAGAGCATGGCATTGAAAGTGTCTTTCATTATGTTCCGCTGCACTCTGCACCTGCAGGAATAAAATTCGGAAGGTTTAACGGAAAAGATGTTTATACCACTGCGGAAAGCGAACGCCTGACAAGATTGCCTTTATATTACGGGTTGAATCTTGAAGATGTTGATAAGGTTGTAAAAACCGTCATGGATTTTTTCCGCTGAAAGGATGCCTACGATGAAAACTCTGCTTAGTTTTGTTATCCCATGTTACAGAAGTGAAGAAACAATTGAAAGGGTAATAAATGAAATCATATCCGTTGTATCGGAACGTGAAGACTACGATTACGAAATTATCTGTGTGAATGACTGTTCTCCGGACAACGTATACGAAGTTCTCACTTCGCTTTGTGCTGCCGACAAAAAGATAAAAGCCATCAATTTTGCAAAAAATATGGGATCCCATGCTGCAATTCTTGCCGGATTCAAGTATGCAAACGGGGACTACATTATCAACCTTGACGATGATATGCAATGCCCTGTTCCTGAACTGTGGCACCTGCTTGATCCAATTATAAATGATGAATGCGACGTAACAACGGCAAATTATTATGTAAAAAAACAGGCATTATGGAAAAACATAGGAAGCTCAATCAACAACACTGTAAGTTCAAGACTGATCGGAAAACCTAAACATCTTCATTATGAAAACTTTGCCGCTGCCAAACGTTTTGTGATTAAGGAAATCATAAAATATGATAAACCTTACCCATATCTGGATGGGCTTATATTCCGAACAACCAAAAGAGTGAAGTCTGTAATGATGGAAGAGCGCAAGCGGGGAGATAACAAAACAACAGGATATTCCTTCAAAAAATCTTTCACATTATTCGTTAATCAACTCACATCATTTTCTGTTGTTCCGTTACGTTTTTTCACAGTTATCGGTACCATTGCAGCTTTAATCGGATTTATAACAGGCGTCTTTATGATTATCCAGAAGATAGTTGATCCTTCGGTTCCTATCGGATACACCTCTACTGTTGTAATTCAACTTTTTATGGGAGGTCTTATTCTTTTCGGGATAGGCTTACTTGGAGAATATGTAGGCAGAATTTATATTTCAATCAATAAAGCTCCCCAGTATGTGATAAAAGATACAATCAACATTGAAAACCGGACCGATAATCCGACTCGGGATGTCAACATTTCAAAGGTCGAACCAGTTTAGATGAAAAACACAAAAACGTACCTTCAGCTTCATGTTC
>JAKSPF010000106.1 GCA_024405065.1 Sphaerochaetaceae bacterium
ATATTAGATAGACACTATTTTTTCAACCAAATTTTGAGGAAATATGATTGTTAAAGTCCTGTTTTCAACCAGACATGTAAAAACATATGAATTGCAAAACGAATCTGTTTCAACCAAGTTCTATTTATTTGTAGAATGAAATATGTTATGATTTTTCAACCACTAATTTCGGATACTCCAAAGAATGTTTGAGGATTTTCCACGCAGTGGGTGGAAAATTTCAAGAGTTTGAGGTTTATCGGATCAAAAAACAAACTTGAAAAAATTTTGAATTTGTTTTTTAATGCAGACATGCTGATACGAAAAAAATACCTGAACAGAATACGTCCTTATTACAATTCAGAATTGATTAAAGTAATAACCGGAATCAGAAGAAGCGGGAAGTCCACAATCTTAAAACAGATCATTTCAGAGATAAAAACAGAAATAAATGATGACAGCAGAATCATTTTTTATGATTTTGAGGATTTTTCCAATGAAAAATATCAGAACAATCCTCACGAATTCTACAATGTCATTACCCGACAATTAAGCAACAAAGACAAAAACTATGTTTTTCTGGATGAAATACAATATATGAAAGACTTTGAAAAAGTTATTGCATCAATCAGAAAACTGAACTGTTCCCTTTTTGTAACAGGCTCCAATTCAAAACTGCTGTCCGGAGAGTTGGCTTCAGTACTTACAGGTCGGGTTATTGAATTCCGTGTGCAACCGTTTTCTTATTCTGAAGCATCAGAGTATATGCAAACAGACAACGATGAGTTTTTTGACGATTATCTGAAGTTCGGAGGTTTTCCGCTCAGATACGAAGAACACAGTACTGATGCTTTTCTTTTTTCCAAAAACCTTTATGATGCAATCTTGGATAGAGACATTTTTTCCAAACATGTGATTGAAGATAAAAACAAATTCAAAAACTTTGCTTCTTATGTCATGTTACACAGCGGTGAAACAATTTCCACTGAAAGTATAGAAAGATATACGGAAAAGGCAGGTGATAAGATTTCAAAAAGCACAGGCTATCAGTATCTGGATTATATGGAAGAGGCGTTTCTGAACAACTGTTGTTATCGTTATGATATAAGCGGCAAACAAATGCTTTCAACAAAAAAGAAATACTTTGCAGTTGATACTTCACTGATAAGAATACAAAAGGATTCCGATAATCAAAACTTGGGATTCTTATTGGAAACACTGGTTTTCAATGAGTTGCTATCAAGAGGATTTTCTGTATCTATCGGGAAAACTTACAAAGGAGAAGTTGATTTTGTGGTCTCTTCCGGTAAAAACATTTGTTATATTCAAGTTTGTTATTTATTGGCATCTGAAGAAATTATTGCAAGAGAATTCGGTGCTTTCTCAAGTATAAGGGATTCATATCCTAAATATGTCATTTCAATGGACAGAACGGACATAAGCCGGAACGGAATAAAACACATTAACATACGGGATTTTCTACTTGATGACAGCTGTATCGGGTGAACATTCTATATAAAAAATCTCTCCCGATAAAAAAAGACGGCATAGACGATAGCATTCAAGTTATCTGATCTATGCCGTTTTTCATATTTTCAGGAAGGTTCCGACTTATCAGAGTCCCATAACCAGTGCATTTCTGACAGGTTCCATAACCGGAACACAAGCCATAAGGACACCGGCTGCAACTGCTGAACCTATAACACCGGACACATTCGGTCCCATTGCGTGCATAAGCAGGAAGTTCTGAGGATCTGCCTCCTGACCTACCTTACTGGAAACACGTGCAGCCATAGGAACGGCAGAGACACCTGCAGAACCTATAAGAGGATTCACCGGATGTTTGGGATCCAGTTTGTTCATCAGTTTTGCAATGAGCACTCCGGCTGCCGTTCCGAGTCCGAAAGCCACTGAACCGAGCAACAGAATTCCGAGAGTGTTCAACGTAAGGAAGTGTGAAGCTTCCATTTTTGAACCGACTGAAAGACCAAGACAGATTGTAACCGTGTTCATCAGAGCATTACTTGCAGTGTCTGAAAGCCTGTTTGTACATCCGCTCTCTTTAAGCAGATTACCGAACATCAACGCACCGATAAGCGGTGTTGCGCTCGGAAGCAGTAAAGAACAGACAAAAAGCACGCTGATGGGGAAAATTATCTTTTCCACCTTTGAAACAGGTCTGAGCTGTTGCATCTTGATTTTTCTTTCCTCTTCCGTTGTCAAAGCTCTCATGATAGGCGGCTGAATAACCGGAACAAGAGCCATGTAGGAATAGGCAGCCACCGCAATAGGTCCTAAAAGTTCCGGAGCAAGTCTTGTGGTGACATATATTGCCGTAGGTCCGTCCGCACCTCCTATGATTCCGATTGAAGCTGCTGCGTGAAGATCAAAGTTGATTCCCGGAATGAATGACAGGGCAAGTGCACCGATAAGTGCCGCAAAAATGCCGAACTGTGCCGCTGCACCGAGCAAAAGCGTCTTGGGGTTTGCAATAAGCGGACCGAAGTCTGTCATTGCTCCCACACCCATGAATATCAAAACAGGGAAAAGCCCGCTCTGGATACCTGCATCAAACAGAATCTTGATGAATCCGGTTGCACCCTGCGCACCCGCAGCAAGTGACGGATCCATACTGGCAATGTAAGCATAGGGAATGTTTGAAAGAACACATCCCATTCCGATAGGAATCAGAAGAAGAGGCTCAAAGCCCTTTCTGATTGCAAGATAGAAAAGCAGGAAACCTACCAGCATCATCACTATGTTTCCCCATCCGAATCCCGCAGAGGGATTCAGATTAAGAAAACCGTAAAGTCCTGTTGTCTCCCAAAGATTGATTAAATACTGACCCATCTTCCGTTCCTCAACCTATTGTAGCAAGAAGATCACCCGCCTGAAGCTGCTGTCCCTGAGACACTGCAATTCCGGTGATTGTTCCGTCACACGGTGCATATATCTCATTTTCCATCTTCATGGCTTCCATAACCATTATCAGCTGATTTTTCTTTACCTGCTGTCCCTGTTTTGCTTCAATGCGGAGAATAAGTCCGGGCATCGGAGCTGTGACCTTCTGTCCGCTTCCAGGTGCTGCAGTTGATGCTGCAGGTGCAGCAGCGGGCGTTACTGAAGCAGTTTTTGCAACTGCCGCCTCATCAATACCGTAAGCCACGTGGAGAGGATAACTTGTCCCGTTGACAGTTGCACTGTCTTTTCCGAGCTTCACGCCGTATGCCTTTCCGTTGACGGTAACAGTATATTCACCGGCACTCTTTGCCGCTGCCTCTTTGGGATCAGCCTTTCTGACGCCGTTTACACTTGCCTTTCCTGTGAGATAGAGAATTCCCTTTTCCTTACAGGATGCAGCAATGAATACGTTTTCATCGGTAATCGGAAGACCTGCTTCCTTGAGCATAGCCTCCGCTGCTTTACGTCCCTTCTTCGGATCTGCATCATTGATATCAACAACTTTCTTTGTAGTGGGTTCCATCTTGAGCTGTTCGGCAGCGGCCTTCACAACTTCTGCATCCGGAGCAACAGGTGTCTTTCCGAAGTACCCCAGAACCATCTTTCCGTAACCTCCTGCAATCTTTTTCCATGGTCCGAACATGACATTGTTGAATGCCTGCTGGAAATAGAACTGTGATACAGGAGTAACAGATGTTCCGAATCCGCCCTTTGCAACAGTTTCACCCATTGCTTCAACAATCTGCGGGTACTTATCCATCAGGTTATTGTCTCTGAGCATCTGTGTATTTGCAGTGAGAGCTCCGCCCGGAAGCGGGAAGAACGGAATGTTGGGGTTGACTTTTGTTGCCTCAGGCGGCAGGAAGTAGTCTTTCATACATTCCTGGAAAACATCCTCTGCTTTCTGAATTGCGTGAATATCAACACCGAGATCGTATTCCGTACCGCGCAATGCATGCCACATCGTTATTATATCCGGCTGACAGGTTCCGCCGGAAACAGGCTGCATTGAAAGATCCAGCTGATTTGCGCCCGCATCAAGAGCACTGACATACTGCTGTACGCAGCAACCTGCGGTGTCGTGGCTGTGCATCACTATTGTAATATCGTTTCCGAGAAGCTTTCTTGCCCTTTTTACGGTTTCATAAACAACAGCCGGGGTTGATGTTCCGGAAGCATCCTTGAAACAGAGGCTGTCAAAAGGAATACCTGCATCAAGAATACCGCGGAGAACTCCCTCATAGAAATCAGGATCATGAGCACCTGTTGTCTTCGGAGGCAGGCTCATCATAGTAATTGTGATTTCATGTTTCAGACCTGCATCGTGAATTGCCTTGCCGCTGTCAATGAGGTTATTGACATCATTGAGAGCATCAAAGTTTCTTATTGTTGACATTCCGTGTTTTTTGAACATCTGGGCGTGAAGCTTGATGATGTCACGCGGCTGGGAATCAAGACCTACAACATTGACACCTCTTGAAAGTGTCTGAAGATTTGCATCTGCTCCGGCAACTTTCCTGAACTCATCCATCATCTCAAAAGCATCTTCGTTGCTGTAGAAGTAAAGACTCTGGAAACGGGCTCCTCCACCGGCCTCAAAATGTGTAATTCCGGCTTTCCTTGCAGCCTCAACAGCAGGCATGAAATCCTTTGTGAAAACTCTTGCACCGTAAACAGACTGGAAACCGTCTCTGAAAGCAGTGCACATAAAATTGACTTTCTTTGTCATCTAAGTCCGACCTCCCCGTCAACTTCTTGATTTTACAACAGCAGCTGCTATTGCTGCCGCAATCTCAGCATCATTTGATGAAACAGTCTGAACCGCAGTATTTACTGCCGCCGGAACTGTCTGTGGCTGAGTTGATTCGAATTTCTTTACAATTTTTGAAACACCTTTTGTAGTGCCTACAAGAATTGTAAGGAACACAAACACAATAGCCATACCCAACACCATCAGGATAACACCGTTACCGATCTGAGCTCTGAGTACTTCTGCAGGTAGTTGTGCTAAAGCTAATAACATGAACACACTCCTCTTAGCTTATTTTTTTCAGGCGAAAACAACCCGCCCG
>JAKSPF010000107.1 GCA_024405065.1 Sphaerochaetaceae bacterium
GACTCAGGCGTCAGGATTTGGGAAGAGAAAAATTCCTTGAACGCACATGGCAGGTCAAGGAAAAGCACCACGACATAATAGTGAAGCAGCTGAAAAAAATCGGTTGTTCATGTGATTGGGAGCATGAGCGCTTCACAATGGACAGCGGACTTTCACGTGCTGTAAGAGAAACTTTTGTAAGCCTTTACGAAAGGGGTCTTGTGTATAAGGGAATGTACTTAGTCAACTATTGCCCTCACTGCGGAACAGCACTTGCGGATGATGAAGTAGAGCATCAGGAAGATCTCGGACATCTTTGGGATATAAACTATCCGTTTGCAGACGGAAGCGGAAACATAACGGTTGCAACAACAAGACCCGAAACAATGTTCGGCGACGTTGCCGTTGCTGTAAACCCTGAAGATGAAAGGTATAAATCAATTGTGGGCAAGATGCTGAAACTTCCGCTTACAGACAGGGAGATCCCGATTGTTGCGGATAGTTTTGTAGGTATTGAGTTCGGTACAGGTATGGTTAAGATAACTCCGGCCCACGACCCCAACGACTGGGAATGCGGAAAGAGACACAACCTGAAACCGATAAACATACTTAATCCGGACGGCACTTTGAACGATGTCTGTCCTGAAAAATTCAGAGGTCTTCCGGCAGAAGAAGCAAGATTTAAGGTTGCTGATGAGCTCAAGGCTCAGGGATATCTTGTTAAGTGTGTTGAATATAATCATGAGGTCGGTCACTGTTACAGATGTAATACTACGGTTGAACCGTATATGTCGGAACAGTGGTTTGTAAAGATGAAACCTCTTGCCGATAAGGCTCTTGCAGCATGGAAAAACGGTGAAATCAACTTTTATCCGAAGAGGTGGGAAAATACTTATTCAAGCTGGCTTGAAAACACAAGGGACTGGTGTATAAGCCGTCAGTTATGCTGGGGACACAGAATACCTGTATGGTATTGTGAAGAATGCGGAGAGATGATTGTCTCAAGAAACGATATAACTGTTTGTCCCAAATGCAATAGTTCTCATGTTCATCAGGATCCTGATGTACTTGATACATGGTTCAGTTCGTGGCTTTGGCCGTTTTCAACCCTCGGGTGGCCTGAAGAGACAGCCGATTTGAAAAAATACTTTCCTACAAGTACGCTCGTTACCGCCTACGACATAATTTTCTTCTGGGTTTCAAGAATGATAATGGCGTCTTTGGAATTTACCGGAAAAGCTCCGTTTAAAGACATCTACATCACCGGGCTTGTGAGGGATAAACTCGGTAGAAAGATGTCAAAGAGTCTCGGAAACGGTATTGACCCGCTTGAAGTTGTTGATCTGTACGGTGCAGATGCTATGAAATTCACACTTTGCTATCTTGCCGCACAGGGACAGGATGTCCTTATTGACATGGACTCGTTCAGGATGGGAAGCCGTTTTGCCAACAAAATATGGAATGCTACAAGATTCCTGCTTATGAACCTTGAGGGAAGAAATCTTGTAAGTGTGAAGCCCTCGGATTTTACCGTAATTGATAAATGGATATGCCACAGTTTCAATGAAAATGTCAAAAAGGTCAGACAGGCTCTTGACGGTTACCGGTTCAATGAAGGCGCACAGGCAATTTATGACTTTTTCTGGAATGATTTCTGTGACTGGTATCTTGAGGCGTCAAAAATTTATCTGTACAGTGATGATTCTGCTCAGCAGGACAGAATCGTTTCAATTTTGATGGATTTGCTTGCAAAAAGTATGAAACTTATGCATCCGTTTATGTCTTTTCTTACTGAAGAAATCTGGGAAAAGCTTCCCAACACGAACGGAAAAGTAATAAATGCAATATTCCCGGAATATGATGAGACCTTACGTTTTGAAATGGAAGCTTCAATGGTTGGAATGTTGCAGGATGTTGTCCGCGGTATAAGAAATATACGTGCCGAACTCGGAATTGATGCCTCACTTAAAATGAAAGTTATTGTGAGACCTGATAATATTTCAGAGTCTTCCGACTTCATGAAACAACATACGGATCTGATGTGTACTTTTGTTAATGCTCAGTCAATTGTTGTTGATACAGAAAAAACAGCAGACGTGACCGGTGCATTGCCTGTTGCCGGACAGGGATTTGAATCTTTTGTTTTTGTAAGGGATGCTATTGATGTTGATAAGGAAATCACCAAACTTGAAGAAGAAATCACCAAGAACAGATGTCTTTTGGAAGGTGTTTTGAAAAAGCTGTCAAATGAGAAATTTCTTGCCGGAGCAAAAGCAGAGGTTGTCGAGAAAGAACGTTCAAAGAAGGCTGAATTTGAAGAAAAGATAGAGAAATCACAGAGACATATTATGGTTTTAAAATCATTTTGATATAATTTTTATATTAAAATGATACAATATATATTTTCTTTTTATGTAATTTAGCTAAGAAACAATAGTCTTTCAAAGGACTATTGTTTTATTTTTGTTGTAATACTATACTGTTCATATAGGGGAAATATGGCAAAAACAATTGCTTTCCACTTACAGAAGGGTGGAGTCGGTAAAACAACAATTTCAGGTTCTCTTGCTTGTCAGTCTGCTATTGATGGGGTTAAAACTCTTCTTGTAGATGTTGATCCTCAGGGAAATTCTTCGTCGTGGTTTCTCTCTGAAGCTCCTGAATTTGAGTTATCAGACGTAATTCAGGGACGCTGTTATATCAATAAAGCCATTGTTCCGGTGAAGCAAGTTGATAATCTGTATATTCTTCCTACATTCGGAATAGGAGGAACTCTTAAAAATTACAGTGAAACAAAACTTGCTGAGGAACCCTATGTCCTTCAGGATTTGGTAACTGAGTTGTCCAAAGATTTTGACCGTATCATAATGGATTTGTCACCGGGGCTGGGGAGACTTGAGAAATCTGCCCTTATAGCCAGTGATGAAGTGATTACTCCTATGACACCCGAAGTGTTCAGCCTTGACGGACTGGAGATTTTCATTGATGAACTGGGAAAAATCAGGAAGAACATGAGAAGTTCTGTTGCTCATTCAAAAATTATCATCAATTCATTTGACGAAAGAATCAAACAGCACAGGAATATTTACAATGCAGCCTGTAGCGGTTCTTTCAAAGTGTATAAAATTCCTGTTGATCCGATATTCAGAAAAGCTCAGGAGGCTTCATCAGCTCCTCAGTATTTCAGAAATAACGGCAGGGGACTTAAAGAAAAAACTGTTGAAGTTATCAAGGCTTTGACAAATGATATTTGGGGTAGTTGATTATGGCATTGAAAAAGAATCCTGAAGAATCCGTAAGTTATGCTGAATCTGCAACAGCAGAGAGAGCTAAACAACTTTTTAACAGCGGCGAAGGCACTAAAAAGAAAGAAACAAAAATTCTCACTACTTTTTCCATTGAACCGTCTTTCAAGAAAGAACTTGAGGGGCTTTTCGGAGAACTGGGACTCAGTTGGGCAGGTGGAATAAGATTTGCTCTGAAAGAGTTCTGTAAAAAATATAAAGAATAAAGCCAATTGCAAAACTAAGCTTTGTGAAGTGAGTTTTGCATGTTTCGTCAGATTTTTTTTGTAAAGAGTGATACGAGACCGGAACCGCTGATAAGTACAAGCGATACAATTATTCCGGAAATACACACACCGAGAGCTATTGAAAGACAGCTCTTTTTTTTGTCCAGATTAAGAACCCAAGCTCCTACTGCTCCTGTCCACGCTCCCGTCACAGGAAGCGGTATTGCAACAAAAAACATGAGACCGAGCAAGCCGTATTTTTCTACTTTTTTTTCAACCCTGATTCTTGCTTCTTCTACTGTTCTTTCAAAAATTCTTCTGTAAAAATCCCACTTGTATAACAATGAGTGGAGCGTGGACAGGAAAAACATTGCAATCGGACCTACGAGTGAGTTTGTAAGTACGCATAACAAATATGAGGTAACTATAGGTATCTCATTGAAATATGCATAAGGAATGGCTCCTCTTAATTCACTTATAGGAAGAATAGAAAGTAAAGCTGTAATAAAATATGTTTTTGCCATGTAAGTATTCCTAACCAACCGAATACTACACAATATGACTGTTAATATCAACCAAGTCTTCTGAGCAGACAGAAGTACAGAGGACCGCATCCGTTCTGTGTGTCAGGGAGTATTATTCTTCCGTATTCCTGTTTTTCAGATAAATTTGTGAGATCACTGTTTATTGATGTTACATCCGTTTCTTCAATTCTGCCGGATCTTTTTTTTATTATTCTCTCAATTATCATAGAATTTTCAAGAGGATTTATGGAACAGGTACTGTAAAGAATGTAGCCGTCGGGTTTTACTGCATCAAATGCTGCAGCAAGCATTGTATACTGTTGAACTGCAAGTTGTTTGGGTCTTGCCGGACTCCACTGAATGAGAGCTTTTGAGTCATTTACAACATGACGTTCGCTTGAACACGGAGCATCAAGAAGCACGGCATCGTAGACATTTTTTTCATGTAAAGACCATTTTGTACTGTCATAACCGCAGATTTTTACTACAGAAGCCTGTGTTGGAGTAAGGCAATCCCTGACAACTCCAATCAGTCTGTTTCTCCGTTGTGCAGATCTGTCATTTGAAACTAATTTTCCCGTACCGTTAAGTTTTCTGGCAATAACAAGAGTCTTTCCTCCCGGTGCGGCGCACATATCAAGAACAATGTTGTTTTTTTCAACGGGAAGAAGTTGTGCTGCAATGATTGAGGCCTTGTCCATGTAGTATGGCGAAGGCATATCTTCTGCAAGAAGTATCGGCTTTGTTTCTTTAAGCATTGCAGCCTTTAACCTTTCCCATCTCTGACCGTATAAGGAATTGTAGTATTCTTCAAATTTTTCTGTACCGTTATTCTTGTTTTTCCGTACCATGTTTGTACCATGTAAATATGTTTACAATATTAACTCCAATTGAAATTAAATACAATTTAGAGCCAATTGCAAAATTCCGTTCATGAATTCTGAACTTGCCTTTCCGGCTAAAAACACATTTTTGCAAGATATAAAA
>JAKSPF010000108.1 GCA_024405065.1 Sphaerochaetaceae bacterium
TACAGATGCTGTGATTGGAGTTATAGTTACTGATTTGTATGCACAGGTTTATCCGACAAGCTGACTGTGATTTCTGTTTGACCGGTGGGGTTTCCTGCCGGTTTTTTTTCGTTTTTAGGTGTGAAAATATTGCATTGAAATACGGTGATTAGTTAGAATTAACTACTATGGATTTGTTTAAAAAATGTGTGAATTTTACGCGTCCTGCCGATTATCGGGCGCGAGGTATATACCCTTATTTCCGTTGTCTTGAAAGCAAACAGGCAAAAGAAGTAATTATGGAAGGTAAGCGCAGGATAATGTTGGGTTCCAACAACTATCTCGGGCTTACAACCTGTCCGGAGGTGATTGAGGCTGCAAAGGAGGCTCTGGAGCATTACGGCACGGGCTGTTCCGGTTCGCGCTTTATGAACGGAACACTGGATCTTCACATTGAACTTGAAAATGAGATTTCGGATTTTTTGAAAAAAGAGGATGCAATACTTTTTTCAACCGGTTTTCAGACCAACCTCGGAATTTTGTCATCAATACTCGGTCCTAACGATTATGTGATTTGCGACAAGGAAAATCACGCAAGTATTTATGACGGCTGCAGACTCAGTTACGGTACTATGCTCAGGTACAGTCACTCTGACATGGAACAGCTTGAAAGACAGTTGAAGAAGGTACCTGAGGAAAGCGGTTGTCTGATTGTTACTGACGGTGTGTTCAGTATGAAGGGAGATATAGCCAATCTTCCGGAGATTGTGAAACTTGCGAAAAAATACGGTGCAAGGGTTATGGTGGATGATTCTCACGGACTCGGTGTTATAGGAGAGGGTGGACGCGGAACTGCCTCATACTTCGGTCTTGAGAAAGAAGTGGATATCTGTATGGGAACGTTCAGTAAATCACTGGCAAGCCTTGGAGGGTATCTTGCTGCAGACAGTGTTGTTGTTGACTATGTGAAAAATACCAGCAGACCGTTTATGTTCAGTGCAAGTCTTACTCCCGCCAACACGGCAAGTGCACTTGCTGCGCTGAGGTATCTGAAAAAACATCCTGAACTTCCCGAGCATCTTCTTGAAATTGCAGATTATGCAAGAAACGCATTTGAAAAAGCAGGTATTCCCATTTCACGTGCACATACACCGATAATTCCGATTTATACAAAGGGTCAGGATTATACGCTTACTCTTGCGAAAAATCTCTATGAAGCGGGTGTGTATGTGAATCCTGTTTTGCCGCCCGGAACACCGCCGGATGCGTGTATGCTCAGGACAAGTCTTATGGCAACCGTGACTGAGGATCTGATTGATGAAGCGGCACGGATTATTGCGCAGCAGATAAAGATAACAGATGAGATGAACATTCAGGAAAAGGATCTGTCAGAGCTTGTCATACGGTGAATTTGTTCTTGTAACGGGTGCCTCAAGCGGGATAGGTCTTGCAGCCGCCCGTTTCTTTGCGGAAAGAGGTTGTACCGTGTATGCGATGTCACGTCATTGCAAGGAAGAGACGGTAAGAACCGGTGACGGCTGTATTGTTTCCGTTTGCGGTGATGTAACTGATTCTGCTTCTCTTGAAAGAGTATTTTCAAAAATTGAAAAACTGAATGTTGTGATTCACTGTGCCGGTTTCGGTATATCCGGTTCTGCAGAGTGTACCCCCGTTGATGCTGTGCGGGCGCAGATGGAAACAAACTATATCGGGGTTCTTAACGTAAATTCTTTTGCCCTCCCTCTTTTAAGAAAAAACTCACATTCCGTTGTGATTATCACCAGCAGCGTTGCCGGCATTATACCTATACCGTTCCAGAGTCATTACAGCTCCTCAAAGTATGCCATTGAAGCTTACGGTGAAGCATTGCGGATGGAGTGTCGTCCTTATGGAGTGAAAGTTTGCCTTGTTGAGCCCGGTGATACAAAGACCGGTTTTACTGCAGCAAGAACACATAACGAACCGGAAAATTCACCGTACTTTGCAAAATGTACCGAGGCGGTACAGAAGATGGCAGAGGATGAAATGAAAGGTGCAAGTCCGGAGAAAGTTGCATCTGTTTTCTGGAAACAGGCACATAAACGCAACCCCAAAGTCAGGGTTGCCGTAGGAGTTCAGTACAAGATTCTTGCCTTTATTTCAAGAATCTGCCCGTCAAAATTAAAACAGCTTATCCTTTCAAAGCTCTACTGATTTACTTCAAGCTTATGGCTTTCAGTTCTCTACAAAGGACTTTATTTCTTCAAAAAACCCGTCATAAGTTGTGCAGAGGTGCAGATCCGGTTCTTCTTTCAAAATGTTTTCCGGTGCTCTGAACAGACAGCCTTTGTCTGCTCTGCGTATCATCGTCAGATCATTATAACTGTCACCGGCTGCAAACGTTCTGAATCCCATTGCCCTGAAACCGTCAACAGCTTTGCGCTTTCCGTCTTCCTGTCTCATCACTATGTCGGTGAGCATTCCGTCTTTGTCCGTTTTCAGACTGTTACAGAGAATTGTAGGCCAATCCAGTTGTTGCATGAGGGGTTTTGCAAATTCAGCAAAAGTGTCGGAGAGAATCACCACCTGCGTAATGCTTCTCACCTTATTCAAAAACTCATGTGCCCCGTCAAGCGGACGTATTGTTGATATCACGTTCTGTATGTCTTTCAGAGAAAGGTGATGTTTTCTCAGTATGTCCATGCGCCGGTTCATCAGTTTGTGATAGTCCGGTTCTTCTCTTGTGGTAAGTGCCAGTTCTTTTATACCTGTCACATCTGAAAATGCAATCCAGATTTCAGGAACAAGCACACCCTCAAGGTCAAGACAGATTATTTCCATTGTTCAAGCTCCTTCAATACGTAACTCACTATTTCATCTGCATTTATCACGTCCGTGAATTTTTCCTGTTTGTTTTCAAGTGCGGACAGGTTTGAAGGAACGGGAATTCCGGTAATGCTGTGAAGTGTTCTTATCATTTTGAACCCGTTACCGTCAGTTTGTGTCCCGAGTGCTTTCAATACAGCCTGCGGAAATTTGTACGGGGAAGCGGTGGAAAGCACTACAGTGGGATTTGAACTTTTACCGCTTTCTCTTAACCGTCTTGCCGCATGCCACGCAACTGCGGTGTGAGGATCAATAAGATAGTGATTTTTTTCCCAGCAGTCACGTATCTCCTCCGTAGTTTCTTCCTGCGTGCAATACCACGTTCCGAATGAACGCTGAATATAACATAAGGTTTCACTGTCAACTTCAAATTCACCGGAAGTACTGAGACTTTGCATCCATTTTGATACTTTTTCAGTATTTTTTCCGCAGGCAAGGTAAAGCAGTCTTTCAAGGTTTGACGAAACCAGAATATCCATTGACGGTGAATCTGTTTTGTAGAACGGTCTGTTCCTGTTGTATTTGCCTGTTCTTATGAATTCCGTGAGTACGTTGTTCACGTTTGCCGCACAGATAAGCATTCCTACGGGAAGTCCCATAAGTTTTGCGTAAAAACCGGCAAGAATATCACCGAAATTTCCGGTAGGAACAACATAGTCAACCTTATCTCCCATACCGATTCTTCCTGCTTTCAACAAATCACGGTAAGCGGAGAAATAGTAGACAACCTGAGGGGCAAGGCGGCCGATGTTTATTGAATTGGCGGAGGAGAGAGTTTTTCCGGTTCCCTGAATTTTTTTGCTGATTTCTCCGAACGCCTGCTTCACTCCTCTCTGACAGTCATCAAAGTTGCCGCGAACTGCACACACTTTGACGTTTTCCCCTTCCTGTGTTGTCATCTGTGCTTTCTGAATTTCAGATACTCCTCCGTATGGGTAAAACACAATAATCTGTGTGCCCTCAACATTATGGAAACCTTCAAGTGCCGCCTTGCCGGTGTCCCCGCTTGTTGCCGTGAGAATTACAATCCTGTCACTGCAACCGGTCTGCTTTCTTGCTGCCGTTATCAGCTGCGGTAACATTGACAGTGCTACATCCTTAAATGCTGACGTAGGACCTCTGAAAAGTTCAAGTATCCAGTTTTCTCCTACCTGAACAAGCGGCGTGAGGTCTTCCGGTTCAAATTTACCGTGATACGCTTTCTCAACAAGTTTTTCCATTTCAGAAAAATCCGGCAGCAAGGCTTTCAGAATCTCCGTTGCCATCTGTTCCGTAGGCAAAGTGATGCAACGTTTCCAGTCAAAGTGAATGTCCGTTATTTCCGGGCTTGTAAACAGTCCCCCGTCCGGTGCAATTCCCTGAAGAACCGCATGTCTTGAATCCGTGCTGAAATTACCTCTTGTACTCTTGTATGTCATTATCATTCCACCGCCACCAGTTTCGGTTTTTCCACACCTGCAAGTGAAGAAATACTGTCCGTGAGTTCCGATATTGTTCCTTTCATGCCGCTTATGTCAACCGATATCGTAACGCTTGCCTTTCCTCTGACCGGAAGGCTCTGTGTTATGGTAAGTACGCTTGCTCCCATCTTTGATATCGTGGCGAGCACAGAACTGAGTATTCCCGTTTCATGTGTCAGCACCATAGATACAACCGCGTGTCTTCCTCCTGTGAAGTCCGATGTTTCCAAAATGTAATCCTTGTACTTGTAAAACGTGCTTCTTGAAATACCCGCAGCCTTTGCCGCCTGACTTACGTTCTGTACAGAGCCGTCATCAAGCATCGTTTTTGCTTTCAGCACGGCATCAAAGAAGTCGGGTAATATCTTCTTATGTACTATCAGATAGTCTTCTAACACAATCTTCTCCTTGCTGCGTCTTTCTGTCAATCTCGGCGTCACTTCTTTGCAGTTACGACTTGTCACAACAACGGTTTTATGATAGTCTGTCCACGGAAAAAAGACAAGTGTCTTTGAGATACAAACATAAAAATATTTTTTGTATCCGTTTTAAAGTCAAAACTGATGAGGAGAGGATGATGAAAGTTGCAATACTCGGCTACGGAACTGTGGGACAGGGTGTGTTTGAGATGATGTGTTCATCATCATTTCTTGAAGCAGGTGCGGGGATGGTT
>JAKSPF010000109.1 GCA_024405065.1 Sphaerochaetaceae bacterium
TTATGTCGGGTGTACGAAAACGTGGGTTCGTCAACTTTTTTTACAACAGGTTTTCAAACATATACTGTCTTTTGACAAACTCAGCAAACCGTGGTAATGCAAGAGCCAATTTGCCGTAAGAAGTTGCCTTTACAATGCCTTTTCCCAAAAGACGTTTCCTGTAATTTGAAAGCAGACTTGAACTTATACCGGTTGATTCCATGATTGCTTTTATTTTGATGTTTGAGTCCGTGTTGTTTGCTATTGCAGTTATAATCTGGCGATCCCGTTCCGACATATCACTCCACAGTTTGTCATAAACATAATCTTCAAGAAATAAATCAAACTGCTTTATTATATTTTCAAAATCAACATCTCCGCTTATTCCTGTCTGATTCCAACATATATATCCGAGAACTTGAACTGCAAACGGATAACCTTCGGTCAGCACTGCCATTTTATCAAGTGTTGTCTGCGGATAAGTGAAAACAGATGCATAAAGCTCGGATACTGCTGAAAGTTTCAGTGCTTCCGCTTCCTCTGACTCCTGTCAGAAGAAAAATCTGTTCAGACGGTACATCGGAAAGAAAAGTTCCGATAATTTCATCAATATGACCGATACGTTCAACTGCTTTTTTAGGCTCACGACCGAATGATAAGGAAAACGGATTACTGTTTAACTTGTAGCTCACAACAAACTCCATGTGTAAGTTTATATAACTTTTATTTTCATGTGTAAGTCTATATAACTTTTGATTTCATGTGTAAGTTTATATAAGTTGAGGGTCGGGGTAAATACAACAAAGGGGTGCTGCAACTGCAACACCCCTTGTGCGTAAAACGTGTTATCACATCTTGAATGATGAGGACATATCACCGCCTTTTCTCCTGTTCATTGCGTATATGATTGCAAATACAACAACAAGCAGAATCACTGACAGCGCACTCGCCTGCCCCAATTTTCCGTTCTGTACCGCACTGTATATCTGGATAGGTACGGTTCTGGTATTTCCGGCATAGAGGAGAATTGTAGTACTGAGTTCCTGCAACAATGTTGTAAGGGTCAGAATGGAGCCGGAAATAATCGCCGGAAGAATAAGAGGAACACTTACACGTCTGAATGTATAAAACCACGTTGCCCCGCTTATTGTACTGGCTTCTTCAAGTGAAGGATTAAGTTGTGTCAGGGATGCACAGACAGAGCGATATACATACGGGGTTCGCCTTATCATGTAGGATATGATGATTATCACATAAGTACCGGTAAGTCTGATTGCACTGCTGCCGCTGAACGCTGAAAGAAGAGCTATTGAAACAACAGTTCCGGGAAGAATGAAAGGAGCCATGAGAGAAAGATCCAACAACGCTGCCCCTTTAGGTTTTTTTCGCTCGGTGATGTAGGCAACAATAGAACCCAACACCGCACAAAGCAAGGTTGCAGTTATTGAAAGAAAGAATGAATTAAACATTTCTTTATGTGAATAACGCGGAATTCTTGTGTAATATTCAAATGTAAAGCCGGTAGGAAGAAGACCGTCCCATCTCTTGAAGAAAGACATCACTATTATTGTGAGTTGGGGAAGAAGAGACATTACAAGAATAATAAGACAGAACACTGTTGCAAAAACCTTAGCACCGGTACTTTCGTGCAGCTTGACATCCGTGTGCGTTGCAGAGATTGTTTCATACTCATGGCGGGCAACAACGTATTTTTGTATATAGAGAACCAACGCAGTGATTGCTACGTTCACAACGGCTATTGATGATGCACCGTTGATGTTCCAAAAACCGTTCATTTCAAAGTAAATCAGCGTGGGAAGCACATAATTGTTACCGCCTATTACCGCAGGGATTCCGAAATTGCCTATTGCTCTGACAAAGACAAGCAATGCAGCGGCTCCAAGTGAAGGCATTATGAGCGGAAAAGTTATCGTTCTCATTATCCTCCCCTTCTTTGCGCCCATGAGCATTGCCGATTCTTCAAGAAGTGCATTTGCTCCGGCAAAAGCACCGTAACTGAGTTGAAAGACAAACGGATAATATGTAAGAGTCATACAGAGAATCATTCCGAACATTCCGTATATGCTCGGTACTGTTACTCCAAACGGTTTAAGCAACCAGTTCAGAAAGATTCTCACTATACCCTTATTCCCCAAAAGGATAACCCACGTATAAGCTCCGACAAATGAAGGCATTATTATCGGGAGAATTCCGAGAGAAAGAATCAGCGTCTTACATGGCATCTTAACCCTCGCCACACAGTAACCCATCGGAACGCCGATGAGTAAGGTGAAGAATGTAACTGCAATGCTTATCACAAAAGAGTTGTAAAGGCTTTTGCGATACATATTGCTTTCAAGGAACTGTCTGAATCCTTCAAGTGACCAGCCGGAAAATTCCAATCCTTCCGATGGTGCCCAGAATGCTCTTATAAGTGTTGACGCAAGCGGATAAAGGAGAAAAACAGCAAGAAAAACCATAGGAATTGCAAAAATGATAAGCTGGGAAAAATCCTTTTGAAAAAACTTTTTTACACGGTTGGTTTCCGATCCGTTTTCTTCAATAGAATAAACTCTGCTCATAATTCTCTCCCTTCGGGTGAAAACAGCGCAAGTTTATCATTTTTGAAATTCACAAAAACTTCTGAATTTTCATGAATGTCTTTCTGCATACTGTCCATATCAATTTCAAGAGTAACCGGTGAAATGCCCTTATCTATATCAACCTCGTACCTTATGAACGAACCGAGATGCTGGATTATGTGAACTTTTCCCCGTATTGAACCTTCACTGTTTTCCTTTGAAACAATAAGATGTTCCGGTCTTCCGCCTATAAGGACAGAATCACCGGTTTTCGGAGTAAATCTGCATTTTTCAGCAGGTATGGTAAGTTTTATTGATGTACCGTCAATCTGAGCAACCGTTTCCGATGAACTGACGGAAACCGCTTTTGCATTGAAAAAGTTCATCTTTCCGATGAAGTTTGCCACAAATGCGTTTTTGGGTCTGTTGTAAAGTTCGTCGGAACTTCCTATCTGTTCAACAATACCTTTTCTTAGAACTGCAAGTCTGTCACCGACAGCCATAGCTTCTTCCTGATCGTGGGTAACAAAAATTGTGGTGATGTTTGTTGCCTTCTGAATTCTCCTGATTTCCGCCCTCATGTAACGTCTTAACTTTGCATCAAGATTGGCAAGAGGTTCATCAAGTAAAAGAACATCGGGATCATAAACAAGGGCTCTTGCAATTGCAACCCTCTGCTGCTGTCCGCCGGACAGTGCTGTCGGACTCGGATTTCTTTTCAATTCTTCCTGTAGTCCGACAAGTTCCATAACCTCGGTGACTTTTTTTATCACAATGTCATTAGGTGTCTTTCTGACTCTCAATCCGTACGCAACATTTTCAAATACTGACATGTGCGGATACAATGCAAAGCTCTGAAACACCATACCTATATTTCTTTTATAAGGAGGAATTGTTGAAATGTCCACATCGCCGTAATACATTTTTCCGGACGATATTTGTTCAAGTCCTGCGGTTGATCTGAGCAAGGTTGTTTTACCGCATCCTGACGGTCCTAAAAGACAGAAAAGCTCTCCCTGATTGATTGTAAAAGAAACATCTTTCAGGGCATGTACGGCATTCTTAGTACCTTCAGAATAAATTTTATTCACATTTTCATATCTGACATTTTTACTCATACTTTAATTACCTTTCCAAAGTAAAATCCAAATTCATTCTTCACAAAACTTAGTTTTGAAAGTTGTTCTCCAATCAAAAAGACTGCCTGAATTTTTCAGGCAGTCCGTAAATTAAAATCCTCAAAAATCAGTTCATTATATATGTGCTGAATTCTTTCTGAAGACTCTTCTTCAAAGAAGCAGCTTCGTCCGTGTTGTATTCATAGAACTTCATGTCTTTAAGAGCAGGAAGATGTTCCGGACTGGGAACTTCTGTGGAAACCGTTCTTCTGCCGAGAGAACTTACAACTGCAAAACCGTCTTTGCTTGTAATGAAATCCATGAAAAGCTGTGCGGCTTTCTCATTTCTGCAATTCTGAAGAATTGCACATCCTTCAGTTCTCAGACCTGTTCCTTCTGCAGGATGTACATACGCCACAGGAGAACCGTCAGCAATGAGCTGTGCAATATTCGCTTCACCTGTAACACTTATGGCAAATTCACCGCGTGCAACATCCTTCGGTCCCTTTGTTGATGAAGACACATAAACCGTACCGTTTTCTGCTACAGCCTTAACAAATTCCATACCGTACAGACACTTCATCTGATAGAGCTGCGCATACGCAGAACCTGATGTTGCGGGATTGGCAAGTTCAATCATTCCCCTGTATTTGGGATCAGCAAGATCTTTCCAAGCCTTAGGTATCATATCACCTTTCAAAAGTTCAGTGTTGTACATTATCGCCTGTAAGGGCATTGATGTAGCATAATACTTCGGAGTATCGTGTTTTGTGTCTTTGTACTCATCTTTAATCTTTTTATCATTCTTTGTCTTGTATCCGGCAAGCTGTTCCTCAATCTGATCAAGGTTTTCAGAACCCATCAGAAAAACAACATCTCCCTCCGGCTGAGGCCACTCGGTTTTGGCTCTTGTAACAATGTCTCCTGAAGATGCCTGTATGATGGTGACTTCAATGTTGGGATTTTTCTCACAGAATGCATCGGCAACAGTCTGTGCCTCTTCCTCTGTACCGGCACTGTAAATAATGAGATTCATTTTTTCCTGCGATTCTGCACCGCCGTTTGCAAATACAAACATGAGCGCAGCAAACATAACCAAAAGAACTGAAATAGTCTTTTTCATTTGTCAGCCTCCCCGCTGCTTTTTTTATCATTTTACAGTACAAACTGTCTGATTAACAAGTGATTATCAGAGCAAAGTTACTCTTCACAGAGCTCAGTACAAAAGACCCACGTTACGTTCCGGTTCTTCAAG
>JAKSPF010000011.1 GCA_024405065.1 Sphaerochaetaceae bacterium
GCTTCATTGTTGTCAGAGAAGCAAACGTTCATAAGGTAGTTATCCAAGAGACAACTGTTGAGATACCTTTGAACTTCCTCTTGGGTAGGGTGACGGACAAAGCCGTTGTGTGAAGAATGTTTTGAATGGTGTTTTTTAGTCATAGAGACCTCCGTAGTATAAGATTTGAAAGGCGTGAACCTTTCAATTCTTAATAGATACGGAAATTTGCGATTTTATTTTGTAAATCGGAGTATTTCTGAAAAAATCTGAAATTTTTTTCCAAACAGTGCCGGTTCGCCCATTGTTATTCCTAAAGGAGACTGTTGTTGTGAATGATACATACAAAGGCACACATCCGTGTATAAGAGTGGGTGACTCTTGGGTTGCTCCTGCCGGTTCAATTACTTACAAAGACACAAAGGTGTGGTGCCGGCATTCTCTGTTTTTCAGAACTTTACGACGGGGTTTGTTTTTTACTCGGATAACTGATATATTGTCCCTATGAAAAAAATAGGAATTATAGGAAGCGGAACATGGGGAACAGCCCTTGCGAAGCTTCTTTGTGAAAACGGACACGAGATAACTCTCTGGTCTGCAATAAAAAGTGAAGTTGAAAATCTTGTTTCAACACATATACATCCCAACCTTCCGCAGATTGTTCTTCCTACGGAAATTCAGTTCACAACAGATATTGAAAAAACCTGTAAAGAGAAAGATTTTGTTATCTGTGCAGTACCTTCGGTATATGTAAGATCTTCAATTCATTTGGCTGTACCGTTTATTGAGAAAAATACAATCGTTATTTCGGTAACAAAAGGAATTGAAGAAAACTCACTGCTGACAATGACGGAAGTAATTTCAGATGAACTTGAAAAAGCAGGAAAACACTTGCCTATTGCTGCACTGAGCGGTCCTACCCATGCAGAAGAAGTTGCAGCAGGACTTGCAACAACAATCGTTGCGGCAAGTGAGAATCTTTCAATTGCCAGACAGATAAAGGCTGTGTTCAATAACAGCTACTTCAAGGTGTTCGGGACAACCGACAGACGCGGAGTAGAACTTTGCGGAGCATTGAAAAATATCATAGCCTTGGCAGCCGGCATTTCGGACGGCTTAGGTTACGGAGATAACGCAAAGGCTGCCGTAATAACACGCGGTATGGCAGAAGTTTCGTATCTCGGAACAAGAATGGGATGTGTTCAGCATACTTTCTTCGGACTCAGTGGCATAGGAGACATGATAGTCACCGCAACAAGCAGACACAGCAGAAACAACAATGCCGGACGCCTTATCGGAAGCGGGATGCCGGTAGATGAAGCAATAAAGAAAATAGGCATGGTTGTTGAGGGAATCAATGTACTTCCCGCAGCAATGGAACTTGAACGGAAATTAGGCGTTCAGCTTCCCATAATTGATGCAGTCAATGATGTGGTCAACAACCGTGCCTCTGTGCAGACCGTTGCAAAAAACCTGTTGGCAAAGCCTGCCACACGTGAATTCCGCACCTGAAGGTATTTTCAGTCGGTTTCCTTTGCGGCTTTTGCATAACTCAAAGCCATCATTGCACTCTCAAACTTCTGAAACTTACCGTTTTTGAGGTGAATCACAACAGACGTGTTGTTGTTCTGGCTTACCTGAACAATATACTCGGTTGCCTCAACCTTTGTGGGAAAATACTTGATGATTTTTGATGACCCCAAGCGCCTTACACCCCAGCCCTTGTCTTTTACAAACAGAAGTTCATGACAGTCAGCCGGCTCTTCTTTCTTCTCTGTAACTTCCTTCACTTTTTCTTTCTCTGCAACCGGCTTCTTCACACCCTTTTTACCGGAAGACAGATTCTTGAAAATTGCCATAATTGACTCCTCCTCCTTTCAGATGTTTTTATTTTAGCTGCTTCAACCTCAGAAGTCTATCTGTTAATTCATGCATAATTTTTGAAAGTTCCTCCAGAACCTGTTTTCTGAAGAAAATCCGTTTTTTCTGCGTTATATAAGGGCGAACCGGTAAGGAGGTTTTTGACAATGGACATTACTTCAAAAATAATGATGACTGCACGTGAAAAGTTCGGGATTGAAGTTCTTAAGCCGTTTCAGCTTCTTGTGATGCAGAGAATTGTTGAGCAGGACACTTCTGATGATGTTACAAACCAGACGGTGATTTTGCCTACCGGAACAGGAAAAAGCCTGTGTTTTCTCGTTCCTTCACTTTTATGCAGGAATATCACGGTGATAATCTATCCGCTTCTTGCCCTTATGAACGATCAGCTTTCAAAACTCAGACGGGCAAATGTGGATTGTGTCTGTCTCAGAGGCGGTCAGACGGCAAAGCAGCGGGATGAGATTTTTGAAAAATTAAGAAACGGAACAAAAATCATAATCACAAATCCGGAAACACTCATTCAGAAAAAGGTTCTTGAACGACTGGAGCAGTTTAAGGTGAGTTTGATGGTTGTGGATGAGGCTCATGTAATTGCCGCATGGGGTGAGTCCTTCAGACCGGCATATTCACAGCTCAATGAATGTGTAAAGTCCGTGAAACCTCATCAGATTGTTGCCTTCACCGCTACGGCTTCAGAACACACACTTGAAGTGATAAATTCATGTCTTTTCGGTGAAGAACCGCTTGTGGTACGCGGTGATGCAGACCGAGAGAACATATTTTACGCCGTTTGGCCGGTTGTTGACCGTACTGCAGGTCTTATTGAACTCTTAAAAATATGTGAGAAACCGGTTCTGGTATTCTGTAACAGAAGAAATGACACATACAGATTGTGTTGTACGGCAATGAGACTGATGCATGGTGTTCCTATGCGCTATTACCACGCCGGTCTGACAAAAAATGAACGGGAAACTCTTGAAAAGTGGTTTATTGACAGTACAGACGGTATTCTTTTTTCTACAAATGCATTCGGCATGGGAATTGATGCGCACCATCTCCGTACAGTAATTCACCACCGTATTCCGTCAGATGTTGAAGCATACCTTCAGGAATCGGGACGTGCCGGCAGAGACGGTTTGCCTGCAAAGGCATGGGCTATAGTTTCAGAGGACGAAAAATCGGTTACAGGCAACAATGCCGTACTGAGGATTTTTACAGAAAACAAATGTCGCAGAAGTGCTCTTCTGAAAATTCTTGAACAGGACAAGGAAGAATGTACCGGATGTGATGTATGCAGTACCTCAAAGATTGAAAAACCGCTCTGTTACGAAACGGTAATTTCACTGATACGGGAATATCCGTTTGAATTTACCGCAGTTTCCGCTTCACTGCTGTTGTGCGGAGCTGACAGGCGTTATAGGCTGAATCCGTATTTTGCAGTACTTTCCGATACCGATACGGACCTTCTGCGTGACAGCATAAGAAAAATGACGGCAGACAAAACTCACCCCTACCGTCCGCTCGGAACTTTGTTCAGAGGTAAGTTGTATGTAAGAATAATTCGTAAGAACAGGGTTCGGAACCGGTTCGTCCGTATCAGAGAAGGTTCATCCGTGCAAGGAGCAGAGTGACTCCTGCGGTACATGCGGTTTCCGTTCTCAGTATATGGTCTCCTAAGGAAAGAGTAGAAAAACCTGCATCGGAAAAAAGAGAACGCTCATAGTCAGTCCAGCCGCGTTCAGGTCCTACAGCAAGCACCGCTTTGTCATACATCGGTATAAAATCAGACATTCTGCCCTTCGGCGATACATTATCAAGAAGAACACAATCTGCATTTTTATTCGGAATTTCTTTAAGTGCCAGTCTCACATCCGGAGTGCAGATTACTTCCGGAACACCCGTGAAGCCTCCCTGCATCGTTCCGTCAAGCAGAATTTCCCTGTATTCACCCTTTTTCCATATATCTGCCTGAGAATATGATTTTTCAGCTGTAGTTGCACCCGTTGCAATTATTTTCCTCACTCCTGCAGATGCCGCCTCACGCAATATGCGTTTCATGCAGATAGGACGAACCTGTGCCACAATCAACGTCACAGGTCTGTAGTTTCTGGCATCAGGTATTGTTTCCGTAAATGTGTAATGTACGCCGAGAGAGTCAACAGCAGTAATTTGTGCTGTTCCGCTTGCACCGGTTTTAATACTGCCGAGTCTGAAGGTGTCTCCCTGATTCAATTTCAGAACCTTGATGATGTGTTCACATCTTCTGTCGGAAGAATCAAGAAGACCCCTTTGAACATCCTCGGTAAGTATTATGTTCATTTGGAAAAGAGATTTCCTATCATACGGAATATGCCGTTTGAATTGAGGAAGAGAATCAGCATCAGTACAGGAATTACATACTTGATGAAAACTCTGTACATTTTTTCTTTTTTGAACGGACTGTTGAGTTGTTTCATTTCCTCAACTACCCAGTCGGGTTTGATAATCCACCCCACAAACACACTGGTTGCAATTGCCAGAATCGGCATAATGAAGTTGTTTGTGATGTAATCAAATACGTCAAGTATCTGTCCTATGTCACCTGTGGGTAACTTTATCTCAAAGTAGAAACAGGTATATCCGAGACAAACCAACAGTGACAATGCAAACTCAATCAGAGACACTGAAATCGTTGTTTTTTTCCTCTCTGCTTTCTTTTCACTCATTGTATCACTGACAATTGTCTCAAGCAGGGACACTGATGAAGTGAGTGCGGCAAACAGAACAAGAAAGAAGAACAGAACTCCTATCGCGCTGCCGAAGTTTCCCATTGCCTCAAAGACCTTGGGTAAAGTAACGAATATGAGTCCGGGACCTGCTGATGAAAGACCTTCTCTTCCCATGAACACATAGACTGACGGAATTATCATCAGACCGGCAAAGAAAGCCACAAAAGTATCAAAGAAAGCAATCTGACCTATGGATTTTTCAAGATTCACATCCTTCTTTGCGTATGAGCCGTATGTAATCATTATTCCCATCGCTATTGAGAGTGAATAGAAGAGCTGACTCACGGCAGACATGCAGATGTTGAGAAAACTTCCGAAAGTCACGCCCTTGAAAGACGGTATGAGATAGATCTTGAGACCGTCCAGACCCGTTCTTGTTTTGTCCGGACTCTTGAGGAAGATTGCAAAAAGGGAAATGAAAACCACCAAAAGGAACAGCAACGGCATTATGTACTTGCTGAATTTTTCAATGCCTTCTTCAACACCTTTGTAGACTATGAAAGAAGAAATCAGTGAATATACAATGGTGTAAAAAATCGGTGCAAACGGGTGAGTGATGAACTTTGAGAAGAAACCGAGTGTTTCCGGATTGGTTGTTTCCGCAGAGTGGAAGGTGAGGAACTCCATGAGATACCACGTTACCCAACCGCCGATTACCACATAGTAGGAATAAATTATGAAAGGAACTATATATCCCAGGTAGCCGAACAGACCTACTTTTTTACCTGTATCTGATGAAAGCTGCCTGAATGCTCCTATAGGGCTTTTTCCGGTTTTTCTGCCTATTGATATCTCTGTAGCAAGCAGACTGAAGCCCACTGTACAGGCAAGGGCAATATACATTACAAGAAAAAGACCTCCGCCTCCGTTTGCTGCCTGATATGGGAATCTCCAGATGTTTCCGAGTCCCACAGCACTCCCTGCAGAAGCAAGAACAAAGCCCAACTGACTTGTCCATGCCGATTTTCTTTCTGCTGCCATGTTGTCCTCCTTCCGTTGTTTTTACAATAACGGGTGAAAAAAAATAATATTTGAAAGATTAGAATATTTTAGGATAAACTTCAATATTGACAGACAATTGCTTGTGTGGTACGTGAACTTCATGAACTACCTGTATTCACAAGTCGTTGCAGATTCTGTATAATACAAAAAAAGTTACGAGGGAGTGTGACATGACTATTGAAAAAAAGAAAAACGGAGAAGAACTGACTGTTAGTATCACAGGAAGACTTGATACATCTACTGCTCCTGAACTTGAAGCATCTGTCAGAGAGGAGCTTTCCGGTTATAAGCAGCTTGTACTTGATTTTTCAAATCTTGAATATCTTTCATCCGCAGGTCTCAGGGTGATTCTTTCTTTTCAGAAGATTATGAACGCACACGGGACAATGGTTGTCAGAAATGTTAATGAGACGATAAAGGAAATCTTTGATATAACAGGATTTGCGGAAATCCTCACTATAGAGTGACAGATTATGCCGGAATCAGAAAGAACAAAAGATTCCGAGAGTTGTATGATAATAGGTGTTGCCGGTGGCACGGGTTCCGGAAAATCAACATTCACGGATAAAATTAAGGACAGATTCGGCAGTGACGTTTCTGTCCTTTATCATGACAACTACTACCGTTCACACCATAATATGCCCTTTGAACAGAGGGAAAACGTGAATTATGACCATCCGGACTCACTGGAGACGGAGCTTCTTGTGAAGCATCTTTCAATGCTGAAAATGGGACATGATGTTTTCTGTCCCGTTTACGATTTTTCCGTGCATGACAGGACTGAAAGAACAGAACGGATCAGAGCCAAAAAAATTGTGATAGTTGAGGGGATTCTCGTATTGAGTGATCCGCGCATACGTGATATGTGTGATATGAAGATTTATGTGGATGCCGATGCCGATGAACGAATTCTCAGGCGTGTGACACGGGATGTCAACGAGAGGGGAAGGAGCGTTGAAAGTATTGTGAAACAGTACCTTACCACAGTGAAACCCATGCACAATATGTTTGTTGAACCTTCAAAAATGTTTGCCGATATTGTAATAAACAGCGGGATGAATCCCGTAGCATTTGATATTGTCTGCAGTAAAATAGAATCCGTACTCGGAACCCCGTAAAGAAAATGACTGACATAGATTTCAGACTTTCAACTGTGAGAAGTGCAGATATGATTGCCGTTGTTGAAGACGGAGGGATTGCGGAAAAGGGTACAAGGACCGAGCTTCTTGCCCTTCACGGCAGATATGCACATCTTGAAGAGGCGCAGGTACTATGAAAAACGTTGAAAGACAATTTACTTTGCGTGGTTTTTTACTCGGTTTTGCAGGTTTGTGCGTAATCACAGCAAGTTCAATGAATGTTGCTTTGAGGTTGGGTGCACTTCCGTGGCCTACTGTGTTTGTAACGGTAATTTCAATGGCGGTGCTCGGAAAATGTCGTAATTCTTCACTTAAAGAGATAAACGTCACACATACGATGATGAGTTCGGGTGCCATGGTTGCAGGTGGACTTGCGTTTACCCTTCCTGCTGTGTGGATGTTGAATTCCGGACAGGAACCCGATTTTTTTTCCGCAGTCACGGTTACGGTATGCGGTTCTCTGCTCGGAACTTTGTTTTCCGCAATGTTCCGGAAAACTCTTATTGAGGACAGGGCGCTTTCTTTTCCTATAGGCAAGGCCGCCTATGAAACGATTGTTACCGGAATAAAAAAAAGCAGGGATTCCGTAATTCTTGTAAGTTCAATGATTTTTTCCGCAATATTCACTGCAATAAGAGATTTTACGGGACTGATTCCTGCGTCAATTGTTCTTTACGGCGGAGGTACATCCGTAGGTTCTGTGTCTCTTTGGGTAAGTCCTATGGCTCTTGCAATAGGTGCGATGATAGGTAAGCTTTCCGCTTTTCTCTGGCTGGGAGGGGCTGTTTTTTCCAATTTTGTGCTGGCTCCTCTCGGAATGTCGCCGGTATTCCGGCAAAATCTCGGTCTCGGAGTTATGATGGGAACCGGTGCAGGAGTGCTGGTGAAGCTTGTTGCAGAGTTGTTTGCGGGATTGAAAAAAGCGGACGGAAAGAATAAAATCAGGGTGAAGCGTTCAACCGTATTACCGGTATTGTTTGTTGTTCTCATGGCATCAGGGGTGCTTTCAATCGGAACGCCGCTTACTTTTGCAGAAGCTGCGGTAACGTGTGTATTGTGTTGTGCTGCAACGCTTCTGTCCGGAATTCTTACCGGTCAGAGCGGGGTGAATCCAATGGAAATATTCGGCATTCTTGTAATGCTTGCGGTAGGAACACTGTTTAAGAGTGCAGTTGGAACAATGATAATGATTTCATCTGTAACGGCTGTGGCATGCGGGCTTTGCGGAGACGTAACAAATGATCTGAAAAGCGGAAGTCTTTTGGGAACGGACAGCAGGCAGCAGATTCTTGCAGAGGGAATAGGCGGAGTGATAGGAGCGTTTCTCTCGGTTGCAGTGCTCTTTGCAATTAAAAAAGTGTTCGGTGAATTCGGCACTGATGTTCTTCCTGCTCCACAGGCGGCTGCGGTTGCTTCAATGGCAGGCGGTATGACTGATGCACGTGCAATATGCATAGGTCTTGCAGCAGGAATTATTTTCTATCTTTGTAAAGTTCCTGCGGCAACTTTGGGGCTTGGCATATATCTTTCAATGAATATCTCTTTTACGGTGGGAATCGGGGCTGTGATCGCCCTTTTTTGCAGTATGCGTAGTTCTGAGGGAAAAATTGTTACCGTTTCAAGCGGTCTTTTGGGCGGAGAAGGAATATGCGGAGTTCTGACTGCTATAATTTCAATGTTCGCTCATAGTATCTGTTGACAAAAAGTGTAGGAGGAAAGCGATATGCCGGAAATAATTTTGAAAAATGTTACAAAAAAATGGGGAAACTTTGTTGCTGTAAACAACCTTTCTATGACGATTGAAGACGGAGCATTCATTACCTTGCTCGGACCTTCGGGGTGTGGAAAAACAACAACATTAAGGATGCTTGCAGGACTTGAAACACCTACAAGCGGAGAAATTGTGATGAATGGAGTTACAGTTTTCAGTTCAGATAGAGGAATCAATGTTCCGGCTGCAAAAAGAGATGTGGGTTTTCTTTTCCAGAATTACGCTCTTTGGCCTCATAT
Organism: Sphaerochaetaceae bacterium; assembly: GCA_024405065.1. Lineage (GTDB taxonomy): Bacteria > Spirochaetota > Spirochaetia > Sphaerochaetales > Sphaerochaetaceae > JAKSPF01. The sequence goes on from JAKSPF010000011.1 coordinate 8,783, forward strand.
GACCGTCTATCAGAATATAGCGTTCGGACTTGAGACTCAGAAGTGGGAGAAACAGAAAATACGGGATCGTGTGGCTGAAATGCTCCGTCTTATGAAGATTGAACAGTTTGCACAAAGATATCCGGCGGAGCTTTCCGGAGGTCAGCAGCAGAGGGTTGCCATTGCAAGAACTCTTGCTCCTGAACCTGAAGTACTTTTTATGGACGAGCCTCTTTCAAACCTTGATGCAAAACTCAGAGGGGAAATGAGAACTGAACTCAAAAGACTTCACGTTGATACAGGCTCAACTTTTGTCTACGTGACTCACGATCAACTTGAGGCAATGACTCTTGCAACAAAAATCTGCCTTATGAGTGAAGGGGTTGTGCAACAGTATGCACCGCCTCTTACTGTATACGATTGTCCTTCAAATCTCTTTGTGGCTGATTTTGTCGGTAATCCTACAATGAACATCGTGAATGCCAAAGCAGAAAAGACCGGAAGCGACAGCGTTGCTCTTGAAATATGGGGAAAAAGATATGAATTCGTTTCTTCTTCTGATTTTGAGCTTAAGTCGGCAGATGTGGTACTTGGCATCAGACCGGAGTTTTTGCCTATTTCCGAAAACGGAAAGATTGAGGGTACTGTCTATTCAACTTTGCCTGCCGGTATGGAAACAACAATAAAGATTGCAGTCGGTAACACGATTATTTCCTCCGTGATGTTCGGTTCAATGGACTTTTCGGTTGATTCAAAAATAAGATTTGATGTTTACGGCAGCAAAATTCTTCTGTTTGACAAAAACACCGGATGTAACATTGCCTACGGCAGCCTGAGAACATGATTGCTTTGAGAGCCAAGTTCGGGATTTATATGAAGTGAGTTTTAAAAGTCTTCCTTGAAAATCACATTTCCATTGATTGAATCAGTTGTTTTTCCGTCTTTTACGGCACACTTTCCGTTAACATAAACATCTGTGACGGAAAGATCTTTTTCATCAAGCAGGGTGATGTCCGCATTCATTCCTTCACGGATAAAACCTATATCCTTAAATCCGAATCTCTCCGCACAGCGCCCGGTCATTCTGCTTACTGCCTGAGCAAGTGAGAGAGTTCCGGTTTCAAGCACATAACGTTTCAGAAGATGAGGAGCAGCCTCAAAACTTCTCGGATGTGCTGCAGCTCCCGTATAAAGTGCATCTGTACCGAAACACATAAGATCATCGTTGAGTATTTTTATCAGGCTTTCTTCGGTTTCCGTGGTATCTGTCATCACAGCAGCACCGTTTTCATCTGCCAATATGTCAAACAGGGCACTGTACGGGTCTGAACCCAGTTCAGACAGGGCTTTGCCCTCAAGGTCAGGTCTGCTGTCCAATACTTTTATGTTGATGTTGTCAAAGCCGCATAGTTTTACAATGCTGTCCCATCCGTCAGGGTTTTCCATCTGGTTTTGTATGGCAGACCTGTCCCCGCGCAGTGCCCGTTTCATTTCCGCCTTGTCCAGTTTCAGTACTGACGGCGGCAGAAGGCTGAACAGACTTGTGCTTCCGAAGGTGTAAGGATACTGGTCAAAAGCAACATTTACACCTCTTTTGCGTGCGTTACGGATTTTTTCACGGACAATATCTACCTTGTCCTGATTTGCCATCCCGATTACTTTGAGATGTGAGATTTCAAGCTGACAGCCTGCCTTTTCAGCATAGTTTATCACTTCATCTATTGAGGAAAGAATCTCATCTCCTTCACAGCGGTGGTGCACCGTAAATACAGCATTGTGTTTCTTTACCGTTTTAAGAAGGCTTACAATTTCCTTTTCTTCGGCAAAAAGGCACGGTGCATAGTAAAGTCCGCTTGAGAAACCGAGACAGCCCTGAGAGAGAGACCTGTCCAGCAATTCACACATCAGTTCAATTTCAGCGTCAGATGCAGGACGGTTGGGATTACCCTTTATTGCCGCCATTCTGAGAGTGCTGTGACTCTGCAGAAAACCCATATTTATTCCTGCTCTGAAATTCTCGGTAAATGATGTAAAGTCGGTCCAGTTCCACCTGTCCCAAGTACCTACGATATCGGCAAAGCACGGCGGGTCATTCTTTTTTCTCGGCCATACGCCGATTCCGCAGTTGCCTGAAATATCGGTTGTGATACCCTGAAGAGTTTTGCAGGTCATCTGCGGTTGACGTAACGCCTGAAGTTCACTGTGAGCATGAACATCTATGAAACCGGGACATAGAATTTTTGAAGAACAATCAAGTACCTCACATGACGTATCTTCTGTTTTTCCCGTTTTTTCAATCTTTCCGTCTTTTACAACTACATCTGAACGGTAAGGCTCTGTGTCTGTTCCGTCAGTTATAAGAGCATTTTTGAAAATTATCATTCCGTAATGGCCTCTATCAGCATTGAAATCAAATTCTGTGAATTTCCTCTCAAATCAATTGTGGCAAGAGAAGCCTTGAGCTGTCCCATTTTGTTTGTTCCGAAAGTTGCAGGCGGCAATCCCGCTTTTTTCATCTGCTGTGTCAATACGGCAAACGCAGTCTGCTCATTTGCCAGTACAAAGGGACGGATTCTGAGTACTTCCGAAAAAAGAAAGGCTGCACGCGCAACCGGATGAAGAACGCTCCATGCTCCGGCATACTGACCGAGCATTGCTTCAACTTCCTGTTTTTTCGTGCTGTCCGGAAAATATTTTCCCGCAACCTCTGAAACAGGATAGAGCAGAGCCTTATTGATGTCACAAAGCGTTTTTTCGGAAATCTCCTGCGGGAGATTTGACAGAACCTTGTTCATACAGAGAATCATAACCTGTTCTTCAAGAGAAAAGTTCTGTACTTTAAGTGAAATGACATCCGCAATTTTTTCTTTTCTGATTTCATTACCTGCAAAGGCAAAGGCATCACTGATAATTGCAACTTTCACAACTTCACTGAGAGGTCTTTCATAACCCTGAATGCTGTTCAAAACGGAGTAATCCTGAGTTCCTGTTCTGAGACTTCTGTTTTTGATGTACCTGAGAGTTCTGCCGTCTGCCGGTCTCTGAGTTTCAACAGGAATACCCCATACCCAGTTTCCGCAACGGCTTACTCCTTCAATTCTTCCGCTCTCACACAGTGTTCTTACACGTCTTTCACTGATGCCCCACTTGTGTGATGCTTCCTTTACGCTCATGTATTCCATAACAATAGAATACTTTCAAAAAGAGCGTTTTGCAATGCTTGTCAATACTCTTGATAAATATTGAGACGGAATATAAGATTACACCGGTTTCGGAGATGCCGTAAAATGAACGGTAAAAAATACGGGTTTAATACTGTTGCTACGCTTACTGCGTTGCTTATTACTTATTTTCTTTCAGCTTTTGTGAAAATTTCCGCGTCTGTGGTGATTCCCATATATCAGGAAAAACTCGGCTTCACATCCTCTCTTGCAGGTTTCATCTCAAGTATGTACTACATGCCTTATGCATTCATGCAACTTCTGACAGGTCCTCTGTGCAGAAAATTCGGTCCTCAGGGTGTTGTTGCTTCAGGATTGTTGCTGTGTGCCGCAGGCGGTGTTATGTTCGGCTTTCCCTCAAATCTGTATCTGGTGATTGTCGGACGATTTCTGATGGGACTCGGGATGGGGGTCAGTTTCATCTCCGTTGTTTCATTTATCCAGAATAATTTTGACGGCAGATTCTACGGAAAACTTATGGGGTTTTCAATAATGATCTGTAATTTCGGGTCAGCCTGTTCTTCCGAACCTCTGCGTGCTCTTCTCAAGATTGTAAGTGAAAGAACCGTTTTCATCTGCCTTTCGGCAATTATGGTGGTTCTTGCTTTGTCGTTGTTGATTCTCGGCAGAAAGGACTGCAGACGGAATCCGGAAGAAATCGGAGCATCAGATTCCCTTATGGCTCAGATTGCGGACAGCATGAAGATTGTAATTCACAACAGGTATGTGTTGTGCGGTCTTTTGCTGTGGGTTTGTTATAATGCGGTGCTTATGGCTTATCAGGGACTGTGGTGTGTGAAATGGACTGAAATTATTTTCAGCGGCACAGGGTATTCGTACGGGCTGAGCGGAACATTGATTGCGGTGGGAGTAATGATCGGTTGTGTGATTTCAGACAACATACGTTTTCCGAAAAACAGTTATGCTGTTTCCGTTTGGAATGTGTGCCTTGCAAATATTCTTCTGTTCTTTGTTGCAATTCTTTACCGCAAATTCGGCAGTTCTTTCTTTGTTCTTCTTGTGATTGATACCCTGTACGGAATATCAACCGGACATATCTGTGTACAGGAAACTGCAATGGTACGGGAGAGAACCGATGCTGTACATAATGCCACGATAATGGGTATTCTCAATTTTTTTGCAAATCTGTGTTCTCAGAATGTTCAATGGCTCACCGGAGTTATGATTGACCGGTTCGGCTCTGTATCGGAAAACATTGCCGATTCGTTTTTTCTTACTTTTTCTGTTCTTGAATTTGTGTTCATTGTTGTTTTTCTGTTTACAGGGAGTCTTAGAAAGGCTGTAGATTCTTCCGATTTGCGATAAAGATCAGAAAGAATTTGACTTCTTTTCAACGGTAGTTGATAATCTACGGAGGAATTTTTACGGATAAATTGAGGTGTTTATGGAAAAGATAAGAACAGCGGTAATAGGGTGCGGCAAAGTAGGGTATTTTCATGCTGATGCATTTAAAGAGATTGAAAACAGTGAATTCGTTGCCTGTCTCGGCAGAGATCAGCAGAAAACGGATGTTTTTGCTGCCAAGTATGGAGTGAAGGGCTATACTGACCTTGACAAGATGATAAAAGAGTGCGGTGTGCAGGCTGTTGCCATTTGTACTCCGCACCCTCTTCACGCACAGTTTGCGGTCAGATGTTGTGAACTTGGGGTTCACATAGTGGTGGAAAAACCTTTGGCAACATCCATTGAAGACTGCGATGCAATTCTTGAAGCGGCACACAGAAACGGTGTAATCGGATCCACAATTTATCAGAGACGTTTTTACAGACCTTCAATGCGTGTGAAAAAGGCAATAGAGGACGGAAAGATAGGCAAACCGATTCTGGGAACTGTGAATATGCTTGGCTGGCGAGACATGGACTATTACAGGTCAGATCCGTGGCGCGGAACATGGAAAGGTGAAGGCGGCGGGGTTCTTATAAATCAGGCTGCTCACCAGATGGATCTTCTTCTGTGGTATATGGGTGAAATTGATGAAGTGTATGGTGTCTGGGATACTTTTAATCACCCCGGTCTTGAGGTGGACGATACTGCTGTTGCGGTCATAAGGTTCAAAAGCGGAGCAATGGGGAGCATAGTTGTAAGCAATTCACAGAACCCTGCACTGTTCGGAGATGTGAGAATTCACGGTTCAAACGGGGCGACTGTCGGTGTGCAGACTGACGGAGGTGCAATGTTTATTGCGGGTATGTCCGGAATAACGGAACCTCCGGTGAATGATATTTGGACTGTTCCGGGAGAGGAGAATATGCTTGAGACATATCGCAAAGAGGATAGTGATTTTTTCAACAGTACGGGGAGTACAAACTATTTCCACGTGATTCAGCTCACTGATTTTCTGAATGCGGTGCAAAAAGGAACAGAACCGCTCGTTACCCTTGAGGACGGGAGAAGATCCGTTGAACTTATTACTGCAATATACAGGTCAAACAGAGATCACAGACCGGTGAAGTTTCCGTTAAAACCGGAAAACGGAACCGACTATGACGGAAGGTTGAT
>JAKSPF010000110.1 GCA_024405065.1 Sphaerochaetaceae bacterium
CTGCAGAAGAAACAAGATACATCGGAACGGCAAAAATAAACGGGTTCACCGTTGTTGTTTCAAGTTATACAGAACGGGAAAGGATAAGAATTATCTCTGCCCGAATATCAAGTCCGGAAGAGGAAAAGCGTTATGAAGAATGGTGCAAACAATTTTACAGTTGAAAGGATAGCGGAGCTTCGTAAGAATATTGACTATTCGGATATTCCGGAAATCAAAGATTTTTCAGACGGACATCTGCGTAATTGGAAACCTGCCAAAAAGGCTGTATCTTTCAGAATTGACTTGGATAATCTTGAATGGTTGAAAAGTTCAGGTTCAAAAGGGTATCAAAAAAGAATGAATAGTGTTTTGCGGTGGGCGCGTCAAAACGGATGTCCGCTGTGTGACTGATTCAGTGTTTATGGTGAATTCGGAAACAATGTGAAAATCGGATAAAAATCACAGAAAATAATGTTGAAAATGTGAAAAATTTGCATTATTTTCCGAAAACTGCTATATTTGTGACTATGTACAGAGTCGCATCGGATTTTTTTGAAGAGTGGAAAGACAGTAAATACAGGAAACCTCTGATTGTTCAGGGAGTAAGACAGGTAGGAAAGACATACTCGGTTCTTGAGTTCGGAAAAAAGTGTTTTTCCAATGTTGCATATCTGAATTTTCAGACAAATCCGGATTTATGCAGAACTTTTGATGAAGACATAAGTCCGTCATACCTTATACCTCTTATTTCACATATATGCGGATGTGATGTGATTGCCGGCAAAACTCTGATTTTTTTTGATGAAGTGCAGTTGTGTGAAAGAGCACTTACATCTCTCAAATATTTTTGTGAACAGGCACCGGACTATCATGTGATTGCAGCAGGAAGCCTGCTCGGTATAGCGGTGAACAGACAGAAATTTTCTTTTCCGGTAGGTAAAGTTGACAGATATACAATGTATCCGATGAATTTTTCCGAATTTCTGATTGCTTCGGGAGAAGGTGATACGGTAAGGCAGATACGGGAATGTTTTGACACAGATACGCCAATGCCGCAGGTTCTCCATAATGCAACTCTGAAATTGTACAGACAGTATCTCATAACGGGCGGTATGCCTGAAGCGGTGAGCAGGTATGTTGAAACGGATGATTTTCTTCAGGTAAGACATGTACAGAGAACAATATTGAACGATTATCTTGATGATATGAGTAAATATCAGAGCAGTTCAAATGAGATTGCAAAAACCAGATTGACATACGGAACGGTATCAACTCAACTTTCAAAAAAGAATACCAGATTTCAGTATAAAATAATAAAGACAGGTGCAAGAGCGGCAGAATATGAAAATGCAATTCAATGGCTAATATCGGCAAGTCTTGTTTCAAGAATATTCAGAGCGGAACAGATTGCAAAACCTTTGGACAATTACAAAGACATTGACGATTTCAAAATTTATCTTCCGGATTGCGGTCTGTTATGTGCTCAAAAGGAAATTTTTCCGGATGATGTGTTGTTTGACACGGGTGAAATTGACGATTTTAAAGGAAGTCTGGCGGAGAATTACGTAAGCAGTCAGTTGACTGCAAACGGGTTTGTACCTTTTTACTGGCGGTCGGAGAAGGGTGATTATGAAATTGATTTTGTTATATCGGTAAAAGGAAAACTGATACCGGTGGAGGTTAAATCTTCAGGGCATGTGACTTCAGACAGTCTCAGATATTATAAAAACAGATTCTGTCCGGATTACTCAATAAGGATATCAACAAAGAATTTCGGCTTTGAAAACGGAATCAAATCAATTCCTCTTTATGCTGTTTTCTGCATAACGGACGAACCGGTTCGGCAGAGCGGTAATTGAAAATCGGGGACTTGTGTGGTTAAATCGTGGGCATGGACGGGTTTTATAAGAAATACGCATCGGCGATAGTTTATGATTTTCTGAAACTTCAGCAGGGTGATGCGCTTTCGGTAAACAGTGAAGAAGCGGATTTTGAATTTGCACGGTTTGTTGCAAATGAGGCTATAAAGGTAACTCATTCACAGGTAAAGGTGATACTCACGGAAAACGGTAAACCGGTTGATGTTGCGGAGTTTGAACCGGATGGAATGCCGGTTAAAACCGAAGGCTTTGCAATGCTCAGGATACAGGGCAACAGGAAAAAACGGGAACCTGACGGGGAAACTCTTGATGTGATTGTTGAGCCCGATAATTTTGCCGCTCTTCAGAAATTGGGACATCTTGCCGAACCGGTACTGCTTAACAGAAGAATCTCCGTACCTTTCTGTGTTGCGCCCTTGTTTGATGAAGAATCGGAAGGGTTCAGAATGTTGTCCGCAAAAATTGAGAACGGATTGGGAGACAAAATACTTGCTGCCGATTACAGAAAAAATTTTCTGAATCATTCCGATATTGACAGATTGCATTTTACGGGTGCCGGAATTGACTTTACGGTAGAGGTTCCGCACGGAACCGTATTTACCGGAGGTACATCATTTTTGCCGTCAGGCAGGAGTTTTGTTTCAGGTCCGGATTTTGACATTTTAAGATGCAGCACAGACAGACACTCACTTAACGGGGTTCTTACGGTACAGGCTGTTGTAATGGGTAAGAAACAGAGCCTTACACTTGAATATGAAAACGGAAAACTTGTTGAGCACAGTGAATCCGTACAGTTTGAAAGATACCGTTTACTCGGAGACGGAGCGGCGGAAGCAGGCTATCTCTCACTCGGAGACAGGTGTTTTTCACTTCATCTCGGAGGGAGTCTTCTTGAGTTTCTTGTTTCTCAACCGGAAAATGAGGTGAATATTCCTGAGTTCTTCAACACAAGTCCGTACACACTTGAATGTGAACTTGATTCTAAACTCAACATCACCTGTTCCGGTTGCGACGGAAAAGAGCATGAACTTGTAAGAAAAGGCTTCTTTCTTGATTGACAATGTGAACCGGAAAAAAATAGTATGTATAGGCGATTCTTGAGCCGGTGGGCAGAGGGGGTGAGTATAAGTGGCATACATCAAGTGTGATGAAGCAGAGCCTGTAGAGAAGGCTATCAAGCGCTTCAAGAGAATGGTTGAGAAAGAAGGTGTCATCAGAGAATTCAAGATGCGCCAGTATTTTGAAAAACCTTCTGCCATTGAGCATCGCAAAAAGAAGGCTTTAGCAAGAAAGCAGATGAAGAAAGTCCGCAAGATGCATTCATCTAAAGCATATTGATTCAGTGATGGTTTTAACGGAGATGCAACTGTTGTTGCATCTCCGTCGTATTTGACAGTGGAGAGAATTTTATGAAAAAGATATGTGCGCTTTTATTTCTTACAGTAGCTGTCGCAACTGTTGTTTTTGCTGCTATTCCGAGAAAATCAAACTTTGATGTATCCGACCCTAAAACAAAAGAATCTGCAATTTATTCAAATGGTCTTTACATTGAGGAAAAGGCATCAAAGAGAAACTATAAATCAAAACAGCTCAACGATTGGCAGGCATATTTGGGTCCTAACACAATCAAACAGTCCGAGTTTTTCAGAATTGCAGGATATGAGGATTTGGCAAAACAGGTTGCAAAGGTAGAAAAGACAAACAAAATACTGAGAATTACAGGTCTTGTATCTGTAATTGCAGGTCCTGTGGTCGGAACAACAATCGGATTATTGAACATAAGAAAAATCACGGGATACTGGGACGCTAATGAAAAATGGCAGGAACCGACCCGAAAAAATCCTTCTTGTATTTATGGTCCTATCCTGATAGGAAGCGGAGTAGGTGTCGGAATATTCATGCTTACAAGATTACTGAGAGTGGATCTTGATATATCACCGGATTTTGCCGTTCAGGTTGCAAATGACTACAATCACGGTGTAGGAATCAAGATGGATTACAGATTTTGAGTCACTTGTTTGGTACTTGACCAAAAGATGTTGATTATATATAAATAAACCTGTTGTGCGCTTGTGGTATAACGGTATTACCTCAGCCCTCCAAGCTGAAGACGCGGGTTCGACTCCCGTCGGGCGCTTAAAGCAGGTTCAAAACCTGCCTTTTTTTTAGGCAAAATCAGGTTGTTTGTATTCGTATTTACAGGAAAGATTATGGGACAGCGCGGAGAGATTTTTTCAACAAAGTTTGTTGCTAATGACAGAACTTATTTTTTCAATGTTAAAGAGAATTTCAGAGGAGAGATGTTTCTGAACATTGTTGAGAGTAAAGGAACTGCAGATGAAGGGCGTTTTATCCGTCAAAGTATAATTGTATACCCTGAGGATTTGGGTGAATTTATCAGAGAATTTCAGAAATCAGTTGATTTCATGAAACAGAATGCAGAGAGGAAATAATATGATGAAAAAGTCTATTTCAGTCTTTTTATTGGTTTTTTTGATTGTTCCGGCGGTTTTTGCGGCAGGTTTTTCAATGCGTTTGGGTTCCGGATACATGGGAACTTTCGGTAACACAGGGTATTTTGAGCTGGAAGAAAAGAACCTTGAAGAACTTGAAGAATATTATCTTACCCATTATGCAGGCACTACTTTCAAACCGTACAAAATGGTGGAATACAAGTCTAAATACAGTGTAAATGCTTATATGTTTGACTTCAGTCTTATGTACGAACTCAAGAAAATTCCGGTTTTTGTCTATGCTGATGTCGGTTTCGGTTTTCCTGTAAAATATAAGGCTGACGGTGAATTTTACAGTAAGAAAGATATGTCAGGTGATGCATTGGAAGATCTCCCATGGACATTCAAATCAATAAACGATTTTCACCTGAATGCAGGAGCGGGATATGCTTTAACTCTTAATTCCTGTCCTGTCAAACTTCTGATGGGTGCGGGTTTTGCCATGGAAATCCTGACTGTAAAAAATGAGAATAAGGATCTCAGTGTAAAACAGAGAATGACAAACCTCGGTCTTAACATAAGGCTTGAGGGTGACTATATGATT
>JAKSPF010000111.1 GCA_024405065.1 Sphaerochaetaceae bacterium
TCTGGAACTCCTGTTTCTTCACTGCGGCTTTTACCGCATCTTCAGGCAATCCTTCCTTCACATACTTTTCAAGCTCGGAAATTATGAATTTTTCTATCTCATCCTCTTTTCCGTCTACAGCACCGGTAAAACCCACTGTGAACGGCATAACGGGATAGTCGGCATCCATTCCGCTGCAGGAGTTGAGATCTTCCCCCAGTTCCGATTCAACTATCGCCTTGTACAGAGGAGCACCGGGATTACCTAAAAGTATGTCAACAAGAGTTGATAAAGTGAGTATATTCAGAGGATTATCTGAACCTTCGGTAAGCCATGTAAGGACAACATCATTAGTGTTTTTTGACGGGCAGGTGTATTTTTTTTTGATTGGTTCAGAATTATTCGCGATATAGTTTTCCGATTTCGGTATTATTTTTTTACAGTCCCATTTTTTCAGATTATCTTCATAGAGGTAAAGCTTCTCAAGTTTGGTAAGGTACTCGCCCGCATCCAGATTTCCGTACAGAAACAGACGGCAATTTGCAGGACTGTACCATTTGCGATACCTGTCACAATACATCTCATAGGTGAGTTCCGGTATGCAGAGAGGATCCCCTCCTGAATCAAATTCACACGGAGTTCCTCTGAAAAGGTCCTTCACGCTGTACATCTGAACAATATCGTCCTCCGAGTTGCGTGCTCCGCGCATTTCATTGAAAACAACACCGTCAAAACCCTTTTCTGAATATCTTACCCCTTCCTGCATAAAAGATTCACGTCTGAGAAGCGGATTGAAAACCGCATCTGAATAAATATCAAAAAGGATATCAAAGTCCTTTTTCAACGGACTGGCAAACGGATAAATCGTTTTATCGGTAAACGTCATGGCATTCAGAAAAGTATTCGGACTTGAAAGGAGAATCTGGCTGAACGGATCTTTTACGGGGAATCTTCCTGAGCCGCACAACACGGTATGTTCAAGTATGTGAGCTACACCGGTACTATCCTCTGAAGGAGTTGAGAACATAAAACTGCAACAAAGTTCTGCGCTGTCATTCTTTATGTGAAAAACTTCCATTCCGCTTGTTTCATCAGCATAGAAGATTCCGTCTCCGTTGTGTCCGGCAAGTGCCGTTCTTCTGATTTCTTTAAACATAGTTTGCCTTGATTATTGAGTATGCAAGCTGCGCGAACTCGGCAAAAGCCGAATCCTCAGCTTCATTGTATTTCTTTCCGAATCCGTTTGAGGTAAGTAAAGTGCTTTTCTTGACTACACTTCTGTCCTTCATGGAGTACAGTGTAACTTCTCCGGAAACAGATACGGCATAGATTTCCGTGTCAGATTTCACATCATCAACCGCTTCACACAATACGATTACGGCATATTCCACTTCCGGAAAATTCTTTTCAATGGAATTCAGAATAAAATCCGAATCGGAAAATTCTCCTTCAGCAGGGAGAATCTCGGAAGAAATAGTGTCCTCTTTCAGCCTCTCCGATATGATTTCAGAAACAAAAAGGCTGTCTCTGGGCTTTCCTCCCTTTGTGTACAAAACAGAGCAAATTGCAAAATCGTGATCAACAACGGGTCTGCTGTACGTAAACTCCACACTTTTTGAATCCACAACCGTTTTCAGTTGCTCGTATGTTTCTCTTGCTACGTACTGAAGTAAATTTATTTCCTGTGACAGATCAATGGAAAACACAACCGAGCCGTCACGGTAAAACGTGTAATTCAGCGGACTGAACAAAAAATCTCCGTGATTGTCTGTTTTATATATGAATAAATCGTAAAATTTCTCATTTCTTACATCCTCTGCAAGGAAAGAAGCTTTTATCGGACTGTCTACCACTGCGGAATAAGACAAAAACTCTTTTCTTCTCACTCTGACAGTACACGTTGCCTCCGCAGAATCGGTCTTCACAATGTTTATTGAAAGAGAATCAAGTATTGAGAAGACTTCATTTTTTATAGATTCAAAGGAATATTCGCGCTCAAGATTGACAAGTGATGATGACATTGCCATAGACCTGATATAACACTTAAGTCCGTCTACGTCCCTGTTGGCACGCATAAAGGAATCTCCTTCATGAACAAGTGCCCGTACCGCCTGCTCATCCGCAATCTGAGAACGTGCTTCATCCGTTCTGAAACCGTCAAGCACATTTTTGTCGGCAACAGACAAACACCACGCCTGATACGGTCTTTCCGATGTAACAACGATTTCAGACATTTCAAGTGAATAATCACTGATTTTACCCTTTGTTGTTAATTCTCTATAGTATTTCTGTCCGATTTCGGAACCTATGTACGAGGATATATTATCTGCCATCGCAGAGTAGGCAATCAGCTCTGCCTGTCTTTTTGAATCTCCGCTTCCGTTTCCGGTAAATGCAACCTGTCCGCGCTTTGTCCGGGACTCAGGCATTTCATACCATACCGGTGCAGAAGGAACAAAACCGACCGTCGTGCAGGAGACTGAAATAAAGAGCATTAAAACAAATGAAAGCACAACCGGCACATTTCTTTTCACTGTATCTATTCTATCATCAAATGTTTCATTGAAAAAGGCAGTGCTCTGTAAACTGAATCAAAATTCGTGTAAAATCATCGTAATGTGGAATTTTGACTATTGCAGCACAGGGGCGATTTCAGCTTTGCTCAATGAAAACGGACTCTCAATGACAAAGCGATTCGGACAGAACTTTCTTGTATCGTCATCCGCACTTGAAAAAATTGCAGGACTGTCAGGGGCAAAAGCAGGAACAAAAGTCTGGGAAATAGGACCCGGAATAGGTGCATTGACCTCTTGTCTGATAAAAACAGGTGCAGACGTCACTGCTTTTGAAATAGATCACGGATTTTGCAGAATACTATCTGAAAAAGCATTTCATGATACCCCCAACTTCACTTTGATTGAGGGTGATGTTCTGAAAACATGGGAAAATGAGTTTTCCGCAGGAAAAGCACCGGACGTAATCTGTGCAAATCTTCCGTACAACGTAGGTTCCGTGCTTATTGCCTCACTGATTGAGAAACGGTGTATTCCCGAATTGATGGTTTTCACGCTGCAAAGTGAGGTTGTCAGAAGAATATGCGCAAAAACAGGAGATAATCAATATTCGGGTTTTTCCGTACTTACGTCAATGGATTATGACAGTACGGAAGTAATGAAGCTCAAACCGGGATGTTTTTGGCCGGCTCCCAACGTTGACAGCAGTGTTGTCGTAATGAAGAAAAAAACACAAAGTATTGTTGAGGAAGACCTTGCAGATCAGTTCATTTCACTGGTAAGAATTCTTTTCTCACAAAGACGTAAGACTATCAAAAACAACCTGCGTACACTCTACGCTTCCGCAACTGTAGAACAGATACTTGCAAAATGCAAACTTTCAGGTCTTGAACGGGCAGAAACGCTGTCCCCCGAGGAAATCAGAGAGCTTGCACTTACTCTCAGGAGTCACCTAAAACATCAAAGTATTTCACATCCTGTGTGAAAACAACACCAACTCCGGGTTCCTGAAGACACTTCATTGAAGTAACACTGTTTATGATTTTTTCAGTTTCATCGTTTTTTGCGATAATCATAATCATGTCTTTTTCAGGTACAATGTTGATATTGAGAAAACGGCTGTCTTCCGTTTGCTTTGATGTTCCGCGTGCGTGTGTCACGGTACCTCCGGAGGCACCGGCTTTTCTTGCAACATCCATCACATCATCCGCATATCCCGCATTCACTATTATCGTTATCAGTTTCCACTGCGTATCCATATCATCATCTCCTTTGCCGATATAGGCACTGACACCGCGAATATTTGATTTCTTTGCTTCATTTACTATCTTCACGGCAGTTTTTTCATCAGTTACAGTAAGAACAACATCTCTTTTCTCACTGCCGAGTCCGAGCATGTACAACAACTTGTTTGACGCAGTTCCCTTTGCCATAACAACGGAGGCTCCGGTTGAACCGCACATTCTTGAAATACCGGCGAATAATTCACCCTTATCGTGCTCTACTATTGCAAGAAGCATCCTGTCTGCAAGTCTCAAAAGCATTGAGTTTCCTCCTGCCCGATACGGCTCTGTTACTTTTTATTCTGAATATCACTCCCAATATCTGAATTGCAATCAACGGCGCAATAGCAATCAGCCCTACAAGTCCGAATCCCATCTCTGCCGAACCTGAAACCCCGAGTGCAAAAGCCAAAAGAAAACTTGTACTCATAGGTCCGCTTGCCACTCCTCCGGAATCAAATGCAATACCGGTGAACAAAGGAGGACAAAAGAACGTCAGCACAAGAGAAAGTCCTATTCCGATAAATACAAACCACAGATAATTTATGTCAAACAGAATTCTCACAATTGCAAGGCAGACCGCAGCAGACACACCCAACGCAAGAAAGAACATCACCAATCTGCGCTCTATTCTGCCTGCCGTCACCTGTTCAACCTGCTCCGTGAGAACCCAAACGGCAGGCTCTGCACACACAACTATTGCACCGAGTATAAGGGCAACTGCAAGAGTGAGAACAGGTGAATAGCAGGAGCTGAGGTGATTTCCCAAAAATTTTCCGACAGGAGTAAAACCGTATTCAGCACCGGTAAGGAAAATCACTATTCCTATGAAACTGTATACCATTCCCAAACATATACGTATGAATTTTATTTTGGGAAAGTGAAGCAGTAATACCTGAAGGACGATTATAAGCACAACAAGCGGCAAAAAGCCGCGTGCAGTCTTGACAGCCATTTCAGCAAACACAGTACCAAGTGTCACAGCACTGTTTTCCGTGACAGCGGACAAAATACCTGAATCTGCAGAGCCTGCAGAAAACACAGACCTTATTCCCACAGCCATCACGGGACCTATTGAAGCAATACCCGTAAGACCGAAACTGCTGTCTT
>JAKSPF010000112.1 GCA_024405065.1 Sphaerochaetaceae bacterium
CCAGGATATCAATAAGTTTCTGCCGTTCTTCTCCGACAAGAAACGTTGAAAATGCTTTTTCATTGTAACTGATGAACTCACCCGGTTGAACTGTTACGTTTGAGTCAGTATCACACGAAGTGAAAAACACTGCCGTTATAAGCAGAATTATCAGAATATTTTTAAATTTCATACGCCAAACTCCCCATTTCACCACAAGTATATCAGTTTTTTGCCCGGTTTGTTTATACCTCATTCTTCAGATAAAAATATCTACGGCAAGTTGTGCAAGAACAAGTCCGAATGTTCCCGTAACCGAAGGCAAACTGCCCAAAATCCCGTCTGTCACGGGTAACGTTTTTTCCGGAGAGAAAACACACGGAACCCCTTCCATTATCCCGTAATCCTTCAGCTTTTTCCTTACCTGTTTGGCAAGAGGACAGCCGTAAACGTCAGAAATATCACCGGTTCTGACCTTTGTGGGGTCACTTCTGAGAGCAGCCCCCATTGAACTGACAATTTTTATTTTTTTCTCAATACATCTGCTTATAAGAAGACACTTTGAATCTATACTGTCAATTGCAGCCGCAACTAAATCAACACCGTCAAGCAGTACGTCTGCATTTGAGGAATCAATGAATACACTGAAGGCTTTGACCTCAATACTGTCATCAAGTTCACGGAGTCTGAGAACTGCCGCATCCGTTTTCAGCATCCCGAGTGTTTTCTGCGTACAAAGAAGCTGTCTGTTCATGTTGGAGGCTTCAAATCTGTCGCAGTCAACCACGGTGAATTTTCTTACACCCATACGCGCAAGCGTTTCAAGACAATGACCTCCCACTCCGCCCAAACCGGCAATTAAAATGTGAGAGTTCGCAAGTTTGCGTAATTTTTCAGATCCCAGTATTGCTTCAGTTCTTGAAAGCGTTTGTAAGTTCACGGCACCTTTTCTCCAATTCATTCACGCTCATTTTCAAAGCGGCGGCACAGCGTTCATAATGAGCTTCAAGTTCCCTTGTGTATTCGTTGAAGTCACAGCCCTCATAGTCGGTTTCAAGCACAATGTACGGATTTGCACGGTAAAGCTCTGCAACCCTGTCCGACATTTTCAATCCTAATGAAACAATCACCCCGAGCCCGTGAAGCCGTGCCGCCGTCTCCGCCGAACCTGTAAAACCATGCCACATTACGGTCAGAGGTTCAAAATTCATTTTTCCGAGTATTTCAAGCATCAAACCCGTCTCACGTACACAGTGAAGAGTCACCGCAATACCGTTATTTTCCGCGTATTGCAAAATTTCCTTTAAAATTTCAACCTGTCTGTCCATGGAAAGCACGGACGAAAATCTCCTGTCAAGTCCGATCTCAGAACTTCTGACAAGACCTACATCATAGTCCTTGCTTATATTTTGAGGAAGAAGCTCACCTGTACGGAATATACAGTCAC
Source organism: Sphaerochaetaceae bacterium (assembly GCA_024405065.1). GTDB lineage: Bacteria > Spirochaetota > Spirochaetia > Sphaerochaetales > Sphaerochaetaceae > JAKSPF01. Next base: position 1,427 of record JAKSPF010000112.1, read on the forward strand.
CGGTTCTGAAATGACAGTGTGCGTCAAACATAAAATAAGGAACTATATCAGTTAAAAGGAATCTGCAAACAAAAAACCGGAACAGTCACTTCTGCTCCGGCTCCAATCAACAATACGGACAATTACATCAAGTCCTTGGGCTTTCTTGCCGTATTACCTGTCTTCACACAATATGCCATGTGATGAAGCTTTCCGTTTTCAAAAACCGTCTTTGTCTTTATCTGTCCGCCCCAGCGGCTTGTGAGAACTTTCTCACCACGGTCAGTACGTGAGTTTTTTGATGCACCTGCCATATTCAATCCTCCGAAACAAGTCTAATCAATCAATGACAATATAAGATAAATTCCCTCACCTTGTCAAACCCCCGCATTGAATCATGTATGCGGTCTGACAACTCTTTCAAATAACCACCGAGGAACTTTCAACCTTTCATCGTCCAAAACAAAACCTTTTCTCATATATTCCTTGAAAACTGTTGTTGCCCATATTCTGAACTGAACACCTCTTTGATTTTTTACCCCGTACCCCACGGAAATAAGGTTCACTCAATACGATGCTGTTCAACATCCTACAAGGGCACGATAACGGTTCCGGATATCGTCCATCAGAGGACCGTTCCAATCCCTGGGAATAGTATTACAGGCATTATCACCCATCTTCTTTTGAGCATCGGCATCAAGTGAAAGAAATTTTTTGATTGCTCTGTACACATCAATATTTGTATCTTCAGTTACAAGCCCATTCACCATATCGGTAATCACTTCGGAAGAACTTGAACCGCGTATTACCAAAGCCGGAGTATGCTGACATGCTGCCTCACGGAGAACCATAGGAGCATTATCGTAAATAGACGGAAACACAAACAGATCTGAAATATAGTACAGAGAATCAAGAATTTCAGAATCATTTATATGACCCGTCATTATAAGATTTTCCGACAGTCCCTTACTCTCTGCAAGATTTCTGACCGCTTCGGCATCAGGTCCCATTCCCGCCATTACAAGTTGAAAGTCAGTTCCATCTTTTTTCAGCAAACTGCAAGCCTCAACGGTTCTCCGCAGATTTTTTTTAAAGTTGATCTGACCTACAAAAAGCAGAACGGGGACATCTGCTCTTATTTTGAAACGTTCAACGGTTTCGGGAACTTTCTGAAGATTGATAATGCGCCGTTCCGTTCCGTTAGGCATCACTGCAATTTCCCTGTTGAACCCGTAGTCCTTTAAAGTCTGCGCAGCATTTTCCGAAACAGCCCAAACCTCGTCACATCTGTTGTAAAAGTCAACTACAACCTTAATCCCGAATTTTGAAATGGCACGGCTGTGAGTGACCATCATAAAGTCATCGTAATATTTTGAATGGAACGAACCGACAAGCGGCACTTTATGTGATTTTGCGTATTGAATACCGGCATGTCCGGCAAATCCGGGTGAATGAACATGGCATATATCAAGATCAATCATTTTCATTCTGTCTGCAAAGTGACGATCTATCTGGTCAAATCCGACTTTCCACGGAATATCGTCTTTTATACTGAAACTTCTGAAATCAACAATTTCAAACGGAAAACGTCCTCTGTAACCGGTATCATCCATCGGAGTAATTACGTAAACCTCATCACCCCTTGCAGAGAGATTGTCCGCATACGCTTTTACAACTCTTGCTACACCGTCAACAATGGGGATGAAAGAATCACTGAATTCACCGATTTTCATATTACTTCAACAATATACAACTTCCATATCGTTTTAGTCAAAGAAAAGAGGTGCTGCATCTGCAACACCCCCCTGTGTAATAAAGTTCCTCTTCAGCCCGATTATTTTGCAGCTTTGAGTTTTTCCTCAAGAGTATCAAGCAGTTTTGCAAGCTCTTCGGGAAGATGTGAACCGAACTGCGGATAGTAGTTCTTTCTGATATCGTCACATTCCTTGAGCCAACCTGCAACATCAACCTTGAGCAACTCTTTCATATCTGCCTCGCTCACGCTCTCAGGTCTGTCAATTGCATCCGCCGTAGGCATGATTCCTATAGGCGTATCAACAGTCTTTGCAGTACCGTCACAACACTCAAAAATCCACTTGAGAACACGGCTGTTATCACCGTATCCCGGCCAGAGCCACTTGCCTTCCGCAGTCTTTCTGAACCAGTTGACATAGAAAATCTTAGGAAGGAGATCCTGACTCTTTGCGGCTTTACCCACATCAAGCCAATGGCGGAAGTAATCACCTGCGTTGTATCCGATAAACGGCTTCATCGCCATCGGATCACGTCTTATGCCGCTTGCAACGTCAAGTGTGGCTGCAGTAACCTCAGAACCGACAATTGAACCGAGGAACGTACCGTGTGTCCAGTTGCGTGCCATATGTACAAGAGGAATTGTTGAAGGACGTCTGCCGCCGAAGAGAATTGCTGAAACCGGAACTCCGTGAGGATCTTCCCACTCCTTTGCAAGAGTCGGACACTGGTTTGCAGGTGCTGTGAAACGTGAATTGGGATGAGCAGCAGGAGCCTGTTCTTTGTTTGTCTTGTCCTGAATCCACTCGTTTCCGTGCCAGTCAATCAACTTGCCCGGAGCATCATACCCGATTCCTTCCCACCATACGTCTCCGTCTTCCGTAAGACCGACATTTGTGAAGATTGTATTCTTTGAAGCAGCCTCAAGTGCATTCTTATTGCTCTGTGCCGATGTTCCCGGAGCAACGCCGAAGAAACCGGACTCAACCGCCATAGCGTAAAGTCTGCCGTCAGCTCCGTATCTGAGCCATGCAATATCATCCGAGAGAGTCTCAACCTTCCAGCCTTTGATTGTCGGAATGAGCATGGCAAGGTTTGTCTTTCCGCATGCACTCGGGAATGCAGCAGTAATGTAACGTACCCTTCCTTCAGGATTTGTAATTTTGAGAATAAGCATATGTTCTGCAAGCCAACCTTCATCACGAGCCAGAACTGTTGCGATTCTCAAAGCAAGACATTTTTTACCCAGCAGTGCATTTCCACCGTATCCGGAACCGAATGACCAGATTTCTCTTGTCTCGGGGAAGTGTGCAATGTACTTGTGTTCCATATCTGCGCAGGGCCAGACACCATTGTCAGACTCACCTTCTGCAAGCGGTTTTCCTACGGAATGATAACATGGCACGAAGTAACCGTCTTTTCCGAGCTGGTCAAGAACTTTTGTTCCCACACGTGTCATTATTATCATGTTACATACAACATACTCACTGTCGGTAATCTCAACACCGATTTTTGAAAATTCAGAACCTACGGGTCCCATTGAGAAAGGAATCACGTACATAGTTCTTCCCTTCATACACCCTCTGTAAAGGTCTGTCATTGTCTTTTTGAGCTGTTTTGGCTCAATCCAGTTGTTGGTAGGACCTGCATCTTCCTCTTTTTCTGCAGCAATGTAAGTCCTTTTCTCCACACGTGCCACATCAGAAGGATC
>JAKSPF010000113.1 GCA_024405065.1 Sphaerochaetaceae bacterium
ATTGTCAAAGATAAGCGGATTTTCACCTATCTTCAGCAAATCATCCGCTGAATCAAATGCAAACCTGATGATATGATCCGCAGCAATATTCTGTGAAAGCAGATAATTGTAAAAAATCGTATTTAACAAATAGGATTTACCGCATCTGCGAATACCGGTGATAACCTTTATGAATCCGTTATGTTTTCTGACTATAAGCCGGTTCAGGTATTCATCTCTCTTAATCTCCATAAGCATCTCCCATCTGATATTTTTGCCGATACTGACAGTTTTATCACATACAATTATACTTACAGTTTCAAAGAAAGCAAGAACAACGGTGATTGACAGGGAACTTCTGAAAGCGGCAAGTGTAATAAAGAATGAAATTGCAAATCTGTAGAGCCAATTGCAAAATTAGGCTCTGTGATTTTACTTAAATTGCCGTCACCTAAAACAATGCGGGCATTTGACTTTTCACAGACAAAAGAAGAAAATACTCAAAGTATCGGATAAAATAATGCTTCAACATAAAACAGCACATTTTACTGAAAAACTCAAGACATTGCTTTTGTCAAAAAAACCGACAAGAGAACAGGTGAAACGGATGATTTTATCTGTTTCAATCATTTTATCGGCAGTGCTTGTGTTTTACTCAATAAGCGGGAGTCCCGTAAAACCGTTTGCAACAAAAATCAGCATAAAAAATTCATCTTTTTGTTACATTGAAAAAAACGGACCTTCACTGATTGTTGATGATGATGGTAAAAAACTGCTGTTCATAGACGGTAATTCCGAGGTGGTGAAAATTGAGAACCTAAACAAAGAGACCCCGATAGACAAAGCAACTTTTGTTGCCTGTGACGGTAAAAACCACTTTGTATTGGGTGTAAGAACAACACCGGACTCTTCTGTGGATGTAGATGAAATAACAGTTGTAAAATACGATCTGGACGGTACAAACAGACAGGTGGTTTACTGTACAAAACTCAATCCTCAAGAAAAAGAAAATGCCGGATACGGCGTTTTGACAGATATGGATATACTTTCGGATTTTGATGCAATAGACGGAATATTGTACATATCCGAATTCCACAATTTCAGGTGGACAGGACAAAACACCTGTGAATATAACCTGAAAGTGACCAGAGTCAATTCGGCAAAACCGGGAGATGTCAACGTTGTTGCAGATGTTTTTGCCCCATATCTGTATATCGGCGAATACTTTCCGCCTGAAAATAAAGTCTATTTCTGCGATTATTTAGGACGATTTGCAGAATTAGAAGACGGAAGAGTAACATATCTCAGAGAATATGACGGCAAAGCTGTTGAAATTTTCAGAATTCTTGATAATGGTGAAATTGTATGGTTTGACGCAAAAACATTAAATTCATACGTAGGTGACAGACTCATTATTGAAAAAAACAACGTATTGGAGTTCGGCAAATCCAAAAGCGGTGTTACGTGGATTTCTGAAGATATGACTTTACATCAGATGGATGATAACGGAGAAACACAGGTAATAAAAGAAGTGGATTTGTCTCCGTTCTTCAGTCTGATTGCAATGTTTGAAACAATGGCTTATATTTGGCTGATTTTCCTCTTTCTGCGTTTTACTGTAGAAAAAATAAAAACACTCTCCGCAAAAGGAGAGCATGCTACTTTGTTCAAAATCGGCATGATTACAATAGCCGTTTTTTCTTCCTTACTGATAGCCTCATATTACACAAAAGAAATTATTTCATCAGAAAAGGCAGTCCTTGAAAAAGAAATCCATCAGCAATGCACACTCTTTTCAGAGGTTATTGACGGCAATGAAATAAAAAACGCTCCCTTACGGCGTATCAGCGATGAAATTCCTTCTTTTGCAAAGCTGTTTGATGTTTATACAGAGCTTTCACAACAAAACGGTGATTTCACGTATGTAATGATGTTGAAAAATGACAACGGTACATTTTCCAACATATACGATTCACGTTACCGCATGATATACGGTTCCGTGATGGATTACTATGCTCTTTCAAAGAACGCTGACAGCAATCCGAACCACGTCGGAACATTTTCTCAGGACGGATACAGTTTCAAATACGCCATACAGCCTGTAAAAGACAAAGACGGAACAATTACCGGTGCAGTTCTTATAGCTAAAGACTGCCAAAACATTGAGAAGAAAGCCTGGCAGGATTGCATTTGGATAGCAATAGAACTGTTTACAATATTCATATCAATTTATGTTCTTGTAACCGAAACAAATATTTTCCTGAAAGATCAAAGAAAGAATAAAAAAAAGAGAGAGTACGGAAGTCCCTGTCCGGAACTTGCATTGTCACACTCATACAGTTTTGTGCTGAATCTGATGTCAGCCTTTGACGGAGTTCTGCTGGTTCTTATTTCCAAGAGAATTCTGGCAGTAAGTTTTCTCAGTAAAGCAAGCATAATTGCGTTCCTTATGACAATACCTTCAGTAGCTGTAAGTGCAGGTGCGATAATCGGTGCCGGGTTATACGGTATCCTCTCAAGAAATTTCACAATAAGAAAACTCATAACATGGTCAGTCTGTGCAACGTTTTTCTCTCATTGCCTGATTGTTTGGGCACTGACGTTCACTGAGGAAAATGCATTTGTTATATTCTGTGCCATGAAACTGCTGAGCAGTACGGCAAATACATGCACAAGCTGTGCCTTGTCCGGAATAAGTATGAGATCGGAAAATGCGGCTGAACGTTTTGAGGCTTCAATGGACAGATTTGCAGGACAAACTGCCAGTAACATGGTGGGCACACTGATTGGAGGTCTTGTATTGAATTCTTTCGGATACAGAGCCATCTACATAATCAGTGCTGCAGTATCCGCTCCTGCAATCCTGATTTTCCTGCTTACTTTACCCAAACAGACACCGTTCAGAGCAGAGGAAGAAAAAATTCAAAAAACAAATGTCCGCAACCTTGTAAGATTTATGGTAGATCCGAGAATCATTTTTTATTTTGTTTTCCTCACACTGCCGATGTTGGCAATATCAGGATATAAGAGTTTCCTGTTCCCTCTGTATTCTTCAGGTCTTAACATGCCGGAAATGTACATTGCGGCAATAACGGTATTTGCACATGTTGTAGAAAATATCGTGTCTGCTCCTGTAGTAAATTTGGCAAAGAAACATGACCACTGGGTAACTGCAACGGCAGGACTGGGGATTGTCGGAATTTTCCTGATGCAATTCAGTGTAAGACCGGGCATAAAGTGGGCAATAGTGGTTCTGTTTGTCATTTATGCACTGGATAGCCAATGTAACACCTCAAGGGAAATACTGTGGCCGAGAATGACGGAAAAATACAATCTCACAAGAATTGAAGTGTCAGGAACTATGTTTGTCACAAAGCAGATCATTTCAACGTTGACAGGTCCGTTACTTTCACTTTTCCTGCTGTCCGGTACGGAATATGCCTGCATAAGTTTCGGATCTTTCTGTCTGATAAGTGCAATTCTCTTCTTTATAACTACAAGGAAATCACCTCTCAGAGTAAAGAAACTGAAAAACGGGACTCAGCCGAAGACAGCGTAATCAGATGAAGTCCCGGACAAATGCCTCAAGAAAGTTATAGGCAACAGCTCCGGTGTGAGTAGCAACGGGTTGTCCGTTTTTGAAAACAATCAAAGTAGGTATTGAACTGACACCGTATGAAACGGCAAGCTCCTGCTGAGAATCAACATCAACCTTACCTACCTTTATTTTACCTTTGTATGAGTCTGCAAGTTTTGTGATGTTCGGAGCCGTCATTCTGCACGGACCGCACCAGCTTGCCCAGAAATCCACCAGAACGGGAATGTTGCTTTCCTTGACTTCTTTTGTGAAATTTTCTTTTGTAAGGATTATCTCGCTCATATTTGCCTCCTGTGCAGTCTTCTATGCACAGGACAAATATAATCAGCCGATAACGGTACCGTCAAATTCCTTTCCGGTGAGTATTGCCACGGTATTGGTGATATTCCGACCGTCCGCACAGATAACACGTATTCCGGACTCCTGCGCAAGCCGTGAAGCCACTGGGTCAAACGGTGCATTCTTTCCGGGAACCCAATCGTCACCGACAATCTTTCTGAAATCAGCCCAACTGATTGTATCTATCGGTTTTGCATCAGGATTTTTTCGGGGATCATCTGTATACACTTTCTTGATATTTGAAAGATTTATCACCGTATCCGCACCGAATCTTTTTGCAAGGTAAACGGCATCAGTATCTGTTGAAAACCCCGGTTTCCATCCGCCTGCAACAAGAACTCTGCCGGTGAATTTCACTTCTTCCGATGTGGGATTCAGAACAAGAGCATCAGGAGCAAGGCTTCCGAATAAAGCCCTGACAAGCTCTCCGTTCAAGTGAGTTGCCCTTATTCCGAGCCAATCCTGAGCATCGGCACTTATATCCGGATTCTCCCCGGATGCTTCTCTGTAGGCCTTCTGGTAATTTCTTGCAGGGGCTCCGCCTCCGCTTACAAAAATAAGTCTGTCATCCGGATTGTCGGCAAGGTAAATCCGCATGCTCTTCACAAATTCCGACAGAAACTCACTGTCCACCCCTTCAGGTGCAATTATTGAACCGCCTAAAGACAAAACAGAAATTTTCATATTATATAACCTCAACGTCTGTATAGTATAACCGGCGAAAAATATGTCCGCAATATCGTTTCTGAAGAAAAATCGTTTTTTTTGCATCTATGTATATTTGAGAGGTATTAAATGAAAAAAACAAATTT
>JAKSPF010000114.1 GCA_024405065.1 Sphaerochaetaceae bacterium
TTCATTCTTTACAAAGCTTAATTTTGCAATTGGCTCTTTACTTATGGTTGTGGCTTTTAATGATATCAACAACACACTTTTCAAGAAGTATCTGCTGGAGTGTTGTGCCTGTTTCTTTTATCCGTATGTCATATTCTGCAAGCAGGATCAGGATTGTCTGTATGTCCTCAATTGTATAATTTGAAAGTGCTGCTTTGTATATTGCCTTGTCTTTGGGCATTGTGATTGCCCTGTCAGTGCTGAAGTAGCGGTTTCTCAGAGCATCGTCAACGCTCATACCTTCCTGCAGACTCATCCTCACGGAGTAAAGTCTGCGGAAATATACCGAAAGACGTGAAGCGAGCACTGCAGACACGGTTCCGGCATCGGCAGAATTCAGAATTGCATGCAGACATTCCAGCGCACTTTCAAGCCTTTTTTCTGCAATATATGCAAACAGGGTAAATTCCGTTTCGTGTCTTGTATGAGTAAGAAATTCCTCTACATCAGAGTATGTAACTTCCTTTTTTCCGATTACCGTACCTATGTATATCACCATTTGAGAACAGACGTTTTCAAATTCCTGCAGGTTGTTGTCTACTCTTTCAACAATTGCATCACAGGCTTCACGGCTTATTCTCATCCCGTTTCTTCCGAAGTAGGCGGAAATCCACTCACCCTTTCTGTTTTCAAAAAGTTCGTAAAACTTCACAATACCGTTTTTCTGGTCCGGTATCGCCGCCATAATATCCGCATTGATATACAATTCACTGCTTAAAATAAGCAAAGTCACCGTCTCTGACGGATTTTTTATGTAACGGACAATGGGATTTGCCCTGTCTTTTGTTTTTATTTCCTGCGCCTCGTCAAGAATAATAAGTCTGCGTTCGGCAAAGAGATCTTTATTTTCCAGTTGTGCAAAAAATTCGCTTTCATAATCTTCAAATGCGTAGAACCGTGAAACCTCACATCCGCCGAGTGAGTCTTTTATTTTTTTTATAAAGTCACCTTTAAGTCCCTTTTCGGGACCCAAAAGGATATAGACAGGACAAAGTTCCATAAGGCGTTATTTCAATTTAAGAAATGAGCAGTAACCGGCAAAAGCCTGCTTCACATCAAAAACACTTGTCAGTTCCCACGGTGCATGCATACTGTGAACCGGTACTCCGCAGTCTATTACCGACAATCCGAACTCTGCAGCATAGTGTGCAATTGTACCGCCGCCTCCGCCGTCAACTTTGGAAAGTTCTCCGTATTGGAAAGTCACCTTATCCTCAGTGAGCCTTCCGCGTATTTTTGCAATAAACTCCGGGTTTGCGTCACTTGCACCGCTCTTTCCGCGTGCTCCGGTGTACTTATTGAACACAACCCCGCCGCCGAGGAAAGATGAATTCTGTCTGTCATAAAGTTCAGGATTCAGGGGGTCATAAGCAGAATTCACGTCACTTGAAAGCATGTATGAATTTGCGAGTGAGCGTCGCAAAACAAGTTCCGGACTGAGCCTCCGTTCCTTCTCCTTACATCCGCAATCCGCAGATTGTAAAAGTGAAATCACCTCCGCAAGAGCATTATCAAGGATGTGGGAATTCATTCCCGTTGCACCGTAACTCCCTATCTCTTCCTTATCCACGAGAATACAGCAATTTGTTCTTTCGCCTGCTTTTGACGCAAGCATTGCCTCAAGTGAAGTATAGGCACAAACCCTGTCATCCTGTCCGTACCCGAGTATCAGACTTTTGTCAAATCCGACAAAACGGGTCTTCCCTGACGGTACAACTTCAAGTTCTGCAGAGGCAAAATCTTCTTCTTCAATTCCGTAATTCTTTTTCAGAAGTGCAAGAATATTCTTTTTTGCAATATCTTTTTTCTCATCTTTAACGGACGAACCGGATCTGCTGCCTGCAATGATGTCAAGTTTCTCGCCCTCAACAATCTCCGATGCAGTCTTTTTCATCTGTTCCTGTGCCGCATGGGGAAGAATGTCTGAAATGTAGAAAACCGGGTCATCTTCACCGTCACCTATATTTATGTCCACACATCTTCCGTCTGTGAGAAAAACACAACCGCAGAGGGTAAGCGGAATTGTAAGCCACTGGTACTTCTTTATTCCTCCGTAATAGTGAGTATTGAGGTAAACAAGACCGTCTCTTTCATAGACAGGGCTCTGTTTTATATCAAGGCGCGGTGAATCAATATGTGCGCCAAGAATATTCATCCCTTTGCTTATACAGTCACTTCCTATTTCAAAGAGAATAACGGATTTGCCCATTTTCTCATAGTAAACTTTGTCACCGGCTTTAAGTGAATTCACATCATTTATATTACGGTAACCTGCTGCGTTCGCCCGTTTTATTATCTCTGCCGCAGCACGCCGCTCCGTCTTGCAGTTGTCAAGAAACTTCATATATCCGTCAATTATTCTGTCCATTATTTCCTCCGATGTTGTTCCTGAGACTGATAATACACAAAAAGATAAAAAATTACATCACCACCGTAAAACGAAGATGTGATAATATGGAAATTATGAAAATTGCAGTTTTGGGTGCGGGAGCAATGGGTTCACTTTTCGGCAGTTTGCTCTCCGTGAAAAATGACGTGTACCTTGTAGATGTAAACAGGGAACTTATATGCCGGATTTCTGAAAAAGGAGTGAAGGTGAATGAAAAAGACGGAACATCCGCAGTCTTTCATCCCACAGCACTCACAGACAGCTCAACAGTCGGCAAAGCCGATCTGGTGATTGTCTTTGTAAAATCAATGTTCAGCGTTCAGGCACTGGAAAACAACGCTTCACTGATAGGTTCTGATACTTACCTTATGACGTTGCAAAACGGTGCGGGACACGAAGCAGAACTTTTACGTTTTGCAGATGAGGATCACGTGGTGATAGGCTCTACACAACACAACAGCAGTGTTGTTTCAACGGGAGAGATAAATCACGGCGGAAGCGGTTCCACTTCCATAGGGCTTGTCAAAGGTGACAGCAGCGTTCTTTCAGTAATTGCGGAAAACTTCACTTCATGCGGCATAGACTGTACCGTGAGCAGCAATGTGCTCAAACAGATATGGAACAAAATGTTCACCAATACGGCGGCAAGTTCCCTGACCGCACTGTTTCAGATGCCGCTCGGTTTCATTGTTGAAAACGCCTATGCACACAGTCTTATGAAGGCTCTTGTTTCGGAGGCGGTTACCGTTGCAAACGGTTTGGGACTCGGCTTTGATGAAAACGATGTTCTGAATGATGTTGAAAATGTGTGCAGAAACGCAAAGAACGGATACACTTCAATATATGCGGATATCCGTGACGGGCGCAGAACCGAGGTTGATACCATAAGCGGCAGTGTGATTGCCGCCGCAGAAAAAAAAGGCATTGATGTGCCTTATCACAGATTCATCGTCAACGCAATTCATGCATTGGAGAGCCGGTTGCAACCGGTTCAGGGAGGAGAAGCAAAATGAGTGTTTACAAACTTGGCAATCTGAGAGTGATTGACCTTACAAAATTGATTGATCCTGCAACGGAAACAAGAAGATGTACTATGTTCAGGTTCAATACGGGCGGTGCAATTCCCGATTTTCACACAAACGTTGACATAATGACTCACTTGGGAACTCACTGTGAATGTCCCTATCATCATGACGACAACTGGCCTGACGTGAGTTCACTGCCTCTCACTTCCTTCATGGGACGCGGAATTTATCACGAATTCACCGGCTTGCAACCGAAAGCCTACATATCGGCAAAAGACCTTGACGCAGCACTCGGGAGCAAGGTTCACGAAGGTGATGTTGTAATCATTGATTCCTGTTACAAACTCACCCCATTTACCCCCGATACAAACGGTCCCAAGGACAAAAGACTTCTTGTAAACGGTGAAACTGCACAGTGGATGGTTGATCACAAGGTGAAGTGCGTAGGATTCGGAGACGGTGTTTCCATTGAAAACTGTAACGAAGATGTAAAACCGTTCCACGATATTTGTATGGCAAAAAACATCACTTTCATTGAGGTTCTCAAAAATCTTGAAAAACTTGAGAAAGATGTTTTTTTCATTTCTTTTGCTCCCATGTACATCAAGGGACTTGATTCCTGCCCTGTACGCGTATATGCGATTGAAGGATTGGAGGGATTTTGATATGGTTTCCACAAACATAAAAGATGTTTACAAATACAACTTCTATGATGAAAAGTTCAGAATTGCCTTTGAGTTTCTCAAAACAGAAGATTTGCGTTCACTTGAACAGGGTGAAATTCTGCTTGCTGACGGTGTGAAAGTCTCCGTCCAGTTCTATGAAACTCAGGATGCTTCACAGCTCAAATGGGAATCTCATGAGCGGTACTTTGACATCCAGTATGTAATTGATGGTGAAGAAATAGTACAGACGGCATCAAGAAGCGGTTTTGAAATCAGTGAAAAATACAACCCGGAAAAAGACATCACCTTCTACAAAGACGGTCCTCTCGGCTCAAGCGTATTGCTTCACGGCGGAGATTATGTGATTCTTGCACCGGAAGATGTCCACAAGCCACGCTGCAAAACTGTCAAAAACTCACCCGTAAAGAAGATTGTAATCAAAGTCCCTGTCTGAGAAGAATTTTCAAAACTACGCTTTGTCAATTACGCCTGATTTTTCCCGATATTCCGACCAATCACTTTGGAATATCCTATATGTTGACTTTGGAATATCCT
>JAKSPF010000115.1 GCA_024405065.1 Sphaerochaetaceae bacterium
CCGGGATTTCCCCCGCCGATGAAGGCAGTATAAAACGGACCCTGCATCTGATTCACAACTTCTTTGATTTCATGACATACGGTGTCCGTGAATTTCTGCAGAAAGGACAAATCCGTACACGATCCCGAGTAAAATGCACAATAACTGCATTTTTTCACGCAGAACGGGATATGAACATAAAGTGATGTCTGCCTGCCGAAATCACAGGACTGCAGAGGAAACATCAGAGATTCACAAGAGATGCCAGTCTGTTGACGGGCCAGATTCTTGAACAGACAAAGCCGTTTACTTTTTTAACATTTACCGGACCGAAGTATCTTCCGTCAGAGCTGTTATCCCTGTTGTCACCAAGAGGCAGAACATAACCGTCAGGCACGTATGAACCGAGTTTCAACTTCATCCAAAGACTTCTTGCCTGTACATCTGACGGGTCTGCAATTCTCATACCCTCCGCAGAAGCTTTTGAATAACCGTAATAATCGGTATAAAACTCGTCTTCATCAACTGAAAGCTGATCTTTGATGAGATGAACCGGAAGATTTTTTTTACCGATACCGGCATTTGTCATTCCGTCAAGGCGACCCAGAGCCGTGTATGCAGTGTAAACTTCAGGCTTTATGGAACGTTTGGGTGATGTAACATATCCGTTCCGTGCTCGCCATGAAGCACCGTCAACATACTCTCCCGTACCTGAAAGTTTAATTTTTGCATCTCCGTTTTCAAAAGTTACGGTATCACCGGCAACACCTGCCGCCCTTTTGACAAGCAACCTTTCACGCGGAGAACCGTCCGGATTTTTGTCAATGTTCACAAGAGAAAGGGTTCCCATGTAAATTATTTGAGTCAGAGTATCAAACACAGGACCTCTGCTCTCATACTCCGGATTATAAAAAGTTATTATGTCATCACGATCCGGTGTACGGTTTGCAAAAATCTTCGGACCGTCAGGAAAAATCTCAATACCGTACGTAAGTTTTGATACAAGCACGCGGTCACCTATCAGCAAGGTATCTTCCATGGAAGGACTGGGAATAACAAACAACTGAAAAACGAACTGGTTTATCAGCAGTACCACAAACACTGCAAAAACGAGAGCGTCAAGCCATTCAAGAACTTCCGATACAAACGTTCTGTGCTGCTTCTGATACAGACGTTTTGCCTTGCGCTGAGTAAGTTTCTTCTCCGTCCACCTCTGGACTGCAAGATAAAAATTTTCCATATCTGAATATTACTTTACATAAAACAATGTTGACAAGTCTGATAACCGTACGGTGACTTACGCTTTTGCGTTTTACGTTTTGTGTTTTGTTGACAACACCCCTTTTATTTATTAGTTTACTACTGGTATGAGACGTAAAAAGCTTCCGGACGTTGAACCGGTCAGACTCAAGTCCCTTTTCGGAATGGAACCCGGCAAGTGGCTTTCAATAATGTATCTCATAATACTGGTTCTGGTGATATTCGTTACCGGAATCTTACCTGATTTAATTTCATCGTCAAAAAGAGTTTCGTTCACAAGTGCTGCATACAACGCAGCGGTTTACTGTGACGGCAACTACATAGGAGGCACGCCCTTTACCGTAAAAGTTCCCTCCGGACATCACAACATCACATACAGCGTAAACGGATGTGAAATTGACAGTTTTGAAATCAAAGTGAAAAAAGCAGTGTTTTATTCGTGGCTGTTTCCGAGAAAGATGAAAGTTGAAAGCAAAGCAATTCTCACGGAAGAAGCATATAAAGCGCTTGTAACAGAGTTTTTGTCTGATGTGGCTTCCTACAGTGCAATTACGGACTTCACACGTGAAAACCCCTACCCGGAACTTTTCACAGGTTTTACACATTGCTGCATCACCTCTGACTTTGATATGACAAAACCTCTCAAAGCAGCATTGTGCTTTGTAACTTCGCAAGAGATGAAAAAAGACGCAGAAAAAGCATTTGAACTCGCCGGTCTGTCATTTGATTTTGACGGGTTTGATTTTTCCGGAAAAAGACAGGAACCGGATATAATCGGGATGTCGGAACCTGATACAATGACATTCAAGGGACTGACCGTAAAGGAAGGGATTGTTTCCGAACGTCTTTTTTCTCTTTTTGTTTCCGAAAATCCGCAATGGAACAGAAAAAATGCAGATTCACTTACAGAACAGGGTCTTACGGATTCCTACTACCTTGCTGACGTCAATCTAAGCAACTATCTTGCATCATCAAAACCCGTTGTAAACGTAAGCTGGCATGCAGCACAGGCATTTTGTGATTGGATGAGTAAAGAGTCCGGGAAAAACGTAAAACTTCCGTCAGAAAAAGAGTGGCTGTCTCATTTCTCTCAGACGGAGAATAACGTTTCACAATTCACATCCACCTTATATGTTCCTCACCCCGAACTTTTCAGCGGCGTTGAGGAGTATCTTGAAAACTGCGGAGCAGACTGTGAAGTTGTCGTAAAGGGAACCACTCGCAACAAAACCGGTGTTCTTCCCAAAAACTTATGCAGTGATTTCACAGGTTTTCCGATTATCTGGAATTGAGGCAATTTATGAATACTGAAACCGTAAAGATTCTTCAGTCTAACAAAAAAGCATATTTTAATTATGAAATAATTGAAAACATTGAGGCAGGTGTTTCTCTTTCGGGCACAGAAGTAAAGTCTCTGCGTCAGGGGAAATTCTCATTCGGAGATTCTTACATAAAAATAGACAACAACGGTGAACTGATGCTTGTAAGCTTCACAATTCAGCGGTATGACAAAGGTTCTCTGTTCAACCATCAACCGGATCGTACCAGACGCCTTCTGGTACACAGGCAGGAAATAAAGAGACTGCGCAGAAAAGTTGAGGAAAAAGGTCTTACTTTGGTACCTACAAAAGTTTACCTCAAAGGCAATCTTGTAAAAGTACAGGTTTCTCTTGCACGCGGAAAAAACGTACAGGACAAAAAACAGGCAATAAAGGAAAGAGACCTCACCCGTCAGGCAAACAGAGAAGCCAAAGAATACAAATTCAGGTAAAATTCTCCAAGATTCAATGTTCGTGAGCTGATTTCAGAACTCCCGTAAGCTCAGTTCCTCTCGGATGAAAACACCTTTCTGATTTTTCTGAGAATGCCTTTCACGGAAAATTCCAGCCTTTTATATATTGAACTGTAAATTTCCTTGTATTTTTCGTGAATTTTCATATCCGGTATGAAGCAGTCCGCATCGTGAACCATAGCGGCTGTTGCCTCCTCATACGAGGAGAATTCACCCAATCCCACAAATGCTGCGATGGAGGAGCCTATTCCGGTGGCTTCATGAGTCTGTATGCGCTTCACCGGAAGACCGAACATATCAGCCGTAATCTGCAAAATTTCGTCACACTGAGACCCGCCGCCTGCAATATAAATTTCTTTTATCTTCTGTGCAGATCTTCTTTCCATTCTTTTCATTGCATGGTAAAGATCAAAGTTAATACCCTCAACAATTGCTCTGTAAAGATGCTTTTTTGTATGCTGATCCGACAGCCCCATCAATACGGCACGTGCATTGGGATTCCCTGTTCCCGGAGCCATGTGAGGAACCATAATCAGACCATTACATCCCTGCGGCACCTCCTCAAGATACCTGTCAAGAAGAGACTCAGTGCACACTCCGAGTCTTTTGGCTTCAGCTTCTTCATATTGGCAGAACTGTTCCTTGAACCAAATCACAGTCCAGTATCCGCGGTATATCTGATATTCCGCATTGAACCTTCCCGGAATAACTGACGGAAAAGAAGGTATGAACGGTTGAGGTTCAAAGTAACTTTTTGAACAGAACTGTATTGTAGCCTGAGTTCCGAGTGAAACTGCTGCTTTGCCCTCTGAAATCACTGAAAGTCCCAGAGCCTCACACGCCTTGTCTGTGCCGGTTGCAATCAACGGAAGTCCCTCCGGTATTCCGGAAGCCTCACTGCATCTGCGTGTAACGTATCCTATTGTCTCACCGCTTTCAACAAGGTCTATCAGACAGCAAAGCGGAATATCGGCAACACAACGAGCCAATCCGCGCTTCATCCATACTCTCTTCCTGTTATCAAAGGGAATATGACCGACCTGATTTGCAACACTGTCCTTGAGTTCGCCCGTCATAAGATAGTTAATATATCCCGGAAGCATCACAAATTTATCTGTTTTAGCCATAATTTCCGGTTCGCATTTCTTAATCCAGTTATAAAACGAATCCTTATAAAGCTTTTCAACAGTATCCGCCATCCCGACAATTGCAAACAAAACCCGTTTCCAAATAGGAATATCCGGCTTTCCGGGAGCACGTCTTCCATCCATCCAAACTATTATATTTCTGAGAGGTCTGCGATCTTTATCAAGAACCAGCACTGTATCTCTGATGCAGGTCAGCGTGACTGCAACTATCCGGCTGAACAGGTTTTCCGAATCCTGTTGCCTGAGGCGCTTTGCCGATTCACATACCATATTGTAGTAAAATTCCGGATATTGCTCCGCCTGTTCAAAAACGTCTGACTGAATTGCGGGAGATTCGTACTGAATCTTTGAAGAGAGCTCAATCTCACCGGTCTTATTCACCAACATTGCCCGTGTACTCTGAGTTCCGACATCAAACGTAAGCACCAAAGAATCCATGATGTCAGGATACCAACTAAAAACAATATGGACAACATAAACTTGCCAAAATC
>JAKSPF010000116.1 GCA_024405065.1 Sphaerochaetaceae bacterium
AGTGACGGCGGATGAGCTAAATTTTGTTTCTAGTGATCCGGAGAGTATTGAATGCGGAAGCAAAATGGAAGAAAGCGAAAAAATACGTTCTGCATCAAAGCCTGTTCAGTGCGTTTTCCGGATTGAAGAAGGAAGGTTGTTTGCCGAGTTCGCCCATCCGGTAAAAGCGGCAACATGCGGACAGAGCATCGTGATATATGACAATGACACCGTCCTTTGCGGCGGAATTATATGCAGGGAGAAAAGATAAACATGCAGGTTACGGTAAAAGACAGCTACGAAGAAATGTGCAGTTATGCTGCGGAGGAGATAGCAAACGCTATAAATTCACACAAGGGAACAAGGCCTTTTGTACTCGGTTTACCCACAGGTTCAACACCTATAGGCGTGTATGATGCACTTGTAAAGATGCACAAAGAGGGAAAACTGAGTTTCAAAAACGTAGTTACTTTCAATATGGACGAATATGTAGGACTGCCGGAAAATCACCCTGAAAGTTATCATTCGTTTATGAAACGTTATCTGTTTGACCACATAGATATTCCGAGGGAAAACATAAACATTCTTGACGGTAACGCAGAAAACCTGAAAGAAGAGTGCCGCAGATATGAGGAAAAAATCAAGGCCGCAGGCGGAGTGGACTTTTTCATGGGAGGAATAGGTGTTGACGGACATCTTGCATTCAACGAGCCCGGAAGTTCCCTTGATTCAAGAACCCGTGAAATGCCGCTTGAAGAAGATACAAGAAAGGTTAATTCCCGCTTCTTTGACAACGATGTGAATCAAGTGCCCAAAACGGCACTCACGGTGGGAATCGGAACTGTGTGTGATGCAAGGCGTGTAATGGTTCTTGCAAGCGGAAAGAACAAAGCCCACGCAGTTTATCAGTCGGTTAAAGGTCCTGTTTCAACGCAATGGACCTGCAGCGCACTTCAGAATCATGCAAATTCCATGATGCTTTGCGATAAGGAAGCGGCATCGGAACTGTAAATCAAGATAGATTGTATGAGATATGAAACTGATGATGTGATATTTGCTCTTGCCACGGGTTTTGTAAAAAGTGCCATTGCCGTGATTCGTGTCAGCGGAAAAAACTGCATTGCGGGATTTGCACCGTATTTCAAATGCAGAGAATCTCTGACATCAGTAAGTTCAAATACTGCTGTTTACGGTCATGTCAAAGATATTGATGATGTAATAATCACGGTTTTCAGAGACGGTCACGGTTACACGGGAGAGGAAAGTTTTGAAATATCGTGTCACGGAAGTACCGTGACGGTGCGCAATATGCTTTCACTTCTGTCTTCAATCGGCTTCAGGCAGGCATCCGGCGGTGAATTTACCTTGAGGGCTTTCTGTAACGGAAAACTTGACCTCACAAGGGCAGAAGCGGTGAATGCCCTTATAAACAGTGAGGGACAGCGTGCAAACTCTCAGGCTCTGGCTCACCTTGAGGGGAGTCTTTTCAGGCGTATAAATGAAATTAAGGAAATTCTTGCAAAAGTAATGAGTACCGTTGAAGTGCAGTTGGACTATGCGGAAGATGAAATAAGTGAAGATACGGAAATTCCGGTGACTGAACTTGAACAGGCTGCAACCCTTATAGAAGAACTGACAAAAACCTACGGCACGGGACGTCTGTATTGTGAGGGCGCAAAAGTTGTTCTTGCCGGGGCGGCAAATGCGGGAAAAAGCTCTCTGTTCAATCTTTTTCTGAAAGAGGACAGGGCCATAGTGAGTCCGGTTGAAGGCACAACACGTGACTACATAGAGGCAAGGTGTGAAATTTCAGGAATTCCCGTGCGTTTGTACGATACTGCAGGCCTCAGAGAAAGCGATGATGCCGTTGAGGAAGAAGGAGTCAGGCGATCCAGAACCCTTCTTGAAGCGGCAGACGTAATCATTTATCTGATAGATGCGTTGAATCCCGTAACAGATGAAGCAATATTCTCAGATGACAGGTGCATTGCCGTGGTAAACAAGACAGATGCCGGAAATTTTGATTGCGAAGGAGCTTTGAGGCTGTCAGTGAAAACCGGTGAGGGCTTTGACCGGTTGTGTTCGTTTCTTTCCGACAGGTTGCTTTCAGGTGTGGCATTTTCAGGTGACGGGGATGTGATTATCCAAAGTAAGAGACAGTACGATACTCTTGTCCGTGCCCTTGAGAATGTAAATGCGGTAATTGCGGACTGTGAAAAAAAACTTCCGCTTGATATACTTGCCGTTGACTTACAGGAAGCACTTGAGGCTTTGGGTGAACTTACCGGTGAAGTTACCGCTGATGACATCCTTGACAGAATTTTCTCAAACTTCTGCGTAGGAAAGTGAAATTATGGACTATGATCTTGTTGTAGTAGGCGGAGGTCACGCCGGAATAGAAGCCTGTCTTGCCGGAGCAAGAATAGGTTTTAAAACATTACTTATTACTCAAAGTCTTGATGCAATAGGACGATTATCCTGTAATCCTGCAGTGGGCGGTCTTGCAAAAGGTAATCTTGTCCGTGAAACCGATGCTCTGGGCGGACAGATGGGACTTCTTATTGATGCTTCAATGATTCAGTTCAGGATACTGAACCGCAGGCGCGGACCTGCTGTTCAGGCTCCTCGTGCCCAAGCTGACAAGTTTACGTATTCACGTCTTGCAAAAGAAACTCTTGAAAATCAGAAGAATCTTACACTTTTCATGGATACCGTTACGGACATATTGACTGACGGTAAAGGTTGTGCATGCGGAGTAGAGACTCAAAGGGGTATAAGATTCACTTCACGTGCCGTAGTTCTCACCACCGGCACATTTATGAACGGCAGAATTTTCATAGGAGAGTATGACCGCAGTGCCGGAAGACTCGGAGAAGAAGCGGCCTTGGGGCTCGGAGAAAAACTGAGGGAAAAGGGTTTCAATGTAGGAAGACTGAAAACAGGTACTCCTGCACGTGTTTTGAGAACATCAGTTGATTTTGAAAAAACGGAACGGCAGGACGGTGATTCCGAGATTGTACCGTTCAGTTTCATGAACAGTGCGGTAAGGTGTGAGCAGCTTCCGTGCTGGATTACATATACAAATGAAAAAACTCACGGAATAATACGTGAAAACATACATCGTTCTCCGCTGTACGGAGGAAAAATTACCGGAAGAGGACCGCGTTATTGCCCTTCAATAGAGGATAAGGTGATGAGATTTCCGGATAGGGAGCGTCACCAGATTTTTATTGAGCCTGAAGGCAGAGGATCCGGAGAGATGTACCTCAACGGTTTGTCTTCGTCATTACCGGAGGATGTTCAGCAGGATTTTATTCACAGCATAGCCGGTCTTGAAAATGCCGTTGTCATGCGTCCTGCGTACGCTGTGGAGTATGATTACCTTGACCCTCTTCAGTTAAAAAATTCACTTGAATCAAAGATTGTGAGCGGGCTTTTCATTGCCGGACAGACAAACGGTACAAGCGGTTATGAAGAGGCTGCATGTCAGGGACTTATGGCAGGCATCAATGCGTGCCAGTACATCAGGCATGAAAAGCCCCTTGTCCTTGACAGAACAGAAGCATATATCGGGGTTCTGATAGATGACCTTGTGACTCGCGGGACAAAAGAACCTTATCGGATGTTCACAAGCCGTGCTGAATATCGCCTTAATCTGAGGCATGATACTGCCGATGAACGTCTTACGGAAAAAGGTTACAGTGTGGGGCTTGCCACATCGGAAAGACTTGAGGTATTGAAGAAAAAAACCGAGAGCATTGACAGTCTTCAGGAACTTCTGAAGCACAGAAGTTTTAACAGAATGAATGCTTTTGAGGCCTTGAAAAGACCTGAAATCACAATTGATGACCTTATTTCCGATATCTCTGAAATCGGAGCTTTTCCGCAGTCCGTACGTCTGCAGACGGAACTCAAGATCAAATATGACGGTTACATCCGCCGTCAGGACAGGGCAGTTGAACGTTTTTCAAGGCTTGAAGAAATGTCAATAAGTGAAAATTTTGACTGGGACTCTGTTTACGGAATTTCTGCGGAAAGCCGTGAAAAATTCAAAACAGTCAGACCTTCATCCGTCGGTCAGGCATCAAGAATTTCAGGAGTGAGAATGTCTGATATTACCGTTCTGATTGCTCACCTGAAGAGGTGATATATGGATGAGCATATAAAAAACATCATTGCAGACGGGGTGAAGATGATTTCACCTGAACTTGAGCGTATTACGGATATGCTTTGTCTTTTTTACGAGCAGATTGAGCTTTTCAACGCAACATACAAACTGGTAGGTGCCGGAGGTGAAGAGCTTGCGATACGTCACATACTTGACTGTCTTGCTCCGTATTCTGTATTTGTGCAGTATGCCGCTGCTTTTGATGAAAGTGCCTCTTTTGCCGATTTGGGTTCCGGTGCAGGACTTCCCGGACTTGTTCTTGCCGCGGCTTTGAATCGCCGTTTTACACTTGTGGAGAGGATGGCAAGACGTGCCGGTTTTCTGAGGAGTTGTGCCGCACAGTGCAAAATTCCTTCACTTGTAAATGTCTGTGAAAAAAATCTCTGAGTTAACATTTTCCCGAGAGGAATGGCTGGCAAAGAAGCAAGAAGAACAAAATCAAGCGAAATATGAAGCGGATAAGAACTTCCGAACAATGGATTTGTCTGC
>JAKSPF010000117.1 GCA_024405065.1 Sphaerochaetaceae bacterium
CTGGTTCTCATCTGCCGCCAACTATGTGACCGGTGGAATTGCAAGTTTTTTCTTGAACAAATACTTCACATTCCAGAACAAAGAACATTCAGTGCAACAGGTGTTAAAGTTTATCCTGACTGTTGCTGTTTGCTATCTTGTTGCTTATGGTATTTCAAAACCTTTTGTTTTAAGAATTTTATCAGGTTCAAACCTCAGAAAACAGGAAAACATAGCAATGTTTTTTGGTATGGGCATCTACACAGTATTGAATTATCTGGGGCAACGTTTTTTTGCGTTTTATTCAAAAAAATAAAGTTACTGAAGGGTGTGGTAAATCTGTAACAGCATATTGTTTGTGAATTGTTTTTTTTACGAGTTAGTACTTTCAGCACATAGTGGGGGTGATTGACAGTAGCAGACGTTTTATGTAATATCCAATAGTCGTTTTGGGATGTAGTGTAATGGTAACACTGCAGATTCTGGTTCTGCCTTTGGGGGTTCGAATCCCTCCATCCCAGTCCGGTCGGTTCCTTCGTCTAGGGGTTAGGACACGAGATTCTCAGTCTCTAAACAGGGGTTCGATTCCCCTAGGAACTATTCCTTTGCTTCGTCTATCGGTTGAATACTGCGTCACTGCGTCAGCGCCGTGCACAAGCACTGTCATACTTGCAAGAACCTGCAGTGCTTGACTGTTGAATACTGTGTTCACTACTGTGACAAATCATTTTATTCTGTTATAGTTAAGCGGATGTACGGACGGATTCCGCTGCAGTACGGAAGAAACGGAGCCGGTTCGTCGTAAAAAATAAAAGAGGAACTTTTGAAAGTTCCTCAAGAATAGGAAGAAATATGATTACAGCAAGCAACATTTCACTTGCATACGGAACACAGGTTCTTTTCAAAGATGTCAACATAAAATTCACTCCGGGAAATTGTTATGGAATTATCGGAGCAAACGGTGCAGGTAAATCAACATTCTTGAAGATACTGTCCGGTGAAATTGAGCCGGATACCGGAGAGGTAATAATTACTTCCGGTCAACGAATGGCAGTATTAAGACAGGATCACTTTGCATTTAATAACTATACTGTGCTTGATACCGTAATAATGGGGTATAAACATCTATACGATGTGATGAAGGAGAGGGAAGCTATCTATGCCAAAGAGGATTTTTCAGAATCTGACGGTATGAGGGCCTCGGAGTTGGAGGGTGAGTTTGCCGAACTCGGAGGATGGGAGGCGGAGGCTGATGCAGGTGTTCTGCTTGACGGTCTCGGAATTCCTGTGCCTATGCATGAAAAATTCATGAGTGATGTGGAAGACAATATCAAGGTGAGGGTTCTTCTTGCTCAGGCGTTGTTCGGCAATCCCGATATTCTTCTTTTGGACGAGCCGACCAACCATCTTGATCTTGAAAGTATTCACTGGCTTGAGGATTTTCTTTCCGATTTCTCCAACACCGTGATTGTTGTTTCTCATGACAGGCATTTTCTGAATACGGTATGTACTCATATTGCGGATATTGACTTCGGTAAAATACAGCTTTATGTGGGTAACTATGATTTCTGGTATATGTCTTCACAGCTTATTGCAAAGCAGATGAAGGATGAAAAAAAGCGCCGTGAGGAGAAAATCGCCGAGCTCAAAGAGTTCATACAACGGTTTTCAAGCAATGTGGCAAAGGCCCGTCAGGCAACTTCAAGAAGAAAACTGATTGATAAACTTACCATTGATGATATTCAACCTTCTTCCCGGCGCTTTCCTTATGTTGCTTTTAAGCCGGCAAGGGAGTGCGGAAAAAACATACTTGAAATAAAGAATCTTACAAAGAGCATTGACGGTGAAAAGATTTTGGACAACTTCACCCTCACGGTGAATAACGGTGACAAAATAGCGTTTGTCGGTCCAAACCACTATGCAAAGACTGTTTTGTTTGAAATCATCTCCGGTAATATGGAAGCTGATGACGGTGAATATCTGTGGGGTGTGACCACTTCAACCGGATATTTTCCCAAAGATAATGTAAGAATGTTCAGTGAAGATCTCAATATAACGGACTGGCTCGGGCAGTTTGTTGAAGATGCAGATGAGACTTATCTGAGATCTTTTCTGGGCAGGATGCTTTTTTCCGGTGATGAAGCACTTAAAAGCTGTCAGGTGCTTTCCGGCGGTGAAAAGGTGAGATGCGTACTTGCCAAACTGATGCTTGAAGGTGCCAACTGTCTTATTTTTGACGAACCGACAAGCCACCTTGATCTGGAGTCAATACAAAGTCTGAACAACGGACTGATTGATTTTTCGGGGGTATGTCTCTTTAATTCTCATGACCATCAGTTTGTAGATTCAGTAGCAAACAGGATAGTGGAGTTTACGCCTGACGGCGTTATTGACAGATATATGAAATTTGATGATTACATGTCTGATCCTAAGATAAGGGATTTGAGAATGGAAAAATACGGCTCAAAGAATGCTGTTGCGCTGTGATGCTTACTGCCGTTGATGTGGGAAACACGAATATTGTACTCTGCCAGCATGACGGTGTACAGTGGGGACCTGTTCAGCGTTTCAGAACAAACACGGAACACTTTCCGGAATCTCTTACGGTTGCTGTTTCCGCAATGGAAAAGTCCGGAAGGTGTGTTCTCTGCAGTGTTGTTCCTCCGCTGACCGATGTTATAGCGGATATTCTTGAGGAAAGATTCGGAAACAAGCCTCTTATAATAGGTAATGATATTGAAACCGGACTGATACGTGAATCTTTGCCCGCCGATTTAGGTTCTGATATTTTGTGTAATATGATTGCAGCACATCACTTTTATCCCGATGAATATGTGACTGTGGCGGATTTCGGAACTGCATTTACCACTTCAACGGTATCACCTGAAGGACGTATGTTGGGAGTGACTATAGCTCCGGGACTTATGACTTCCGTGAAAGCTCTTTTCAATAATACTTATCAAATTCCTTCAATCAAACTTGATCTTCCGGAGACAGTGCTCGGTACGGACACAATATCTTCAATCAGAGCCGGTGTTGTGTTCGGGTTTACCGGTCAGCTCAACGCTGTAGTGGAACAGATAGAAAAAGAGATAAATCACAGTGTCAGACTTATTGCAACCGGCGGTTTTTCAAGTTATATCAAGCCCTATGTTCCCAAAATAAGCAAAACCGATATTTTCTTTACCCTTGAAGGTGCAAGGACAGCCTGCGAGTTGAACGGATAATCTTGATTTCTTCCGTGATATAAGATATAAAGTTCATAAATCTGATTAGAAATGAATTTTATGAACATAAATATTCTTTGTTGTAACTTAAAACGTTCCAATTTTGAGTTTTGTTCATCTTAAAGGAAGTGCAAATGAACGATAGTGTAAATATGTCACTGTCAAGAAGTCAGTTTGATATTTTGGAAATACTGGCAACTGCAGAAAAAACATTAAGCCAAAGAAACATTGAAGAAAAAAGCGGATTTGCTCTGGGCAAGGTGAACAAAACACTCAAAGAACTCACAGAACTCGGATACGTTGAAGACGGTGTTATTACTCTGAAGGGTTTTGATGCTCTTGAGCCTTACAGAGTGAAGAGAGCGGTGTTCATTGCGGCAGGATTCGGTTCACGCCTTGTTCCTGTGACGCTGAACACTCCGAAACCTCTTGTACGTGTTAACGGCAAAAGGATTATTGATACTCTTCTTGATGCCGTGTTGGATGCCGGGATTGATTCAATATACATTGTACGCGGTTATCTCGGAGAACAGTTTGACCAACTTTTATATAAGTACCCTATGATCAAGTTTTTGGAAAATCCGATCTACAATGAAGCAAACAACATTTCTTCGGCGGTGATAGCAAGGTATCTGATGCAGAATGCGTATGTTCTTGAATCCGATCTTGTTGTTGCAAATCCGTCAATTATCAAAAAATATCACTATCAGTCAGATGTGCTCGGAATCTGGAAAGAAAGAACAGATGACTGGTGTTTTGTCGTAGACAAGGATAATTGCGTAACGGAAGAAAAGATAGGGGGACGAAACTGCTATCAAATGGTGGGAATCTATTATATCAATGCTTCTGACGGAGCAAGACTTTCCGATGATCTGAAAAGGGCTTATGACGAACCGGGAGGAAAGGAACGATACTGGGAAACTGTGCCTAATCAATTTTGCAGGGGAAGATACAGAATTGAGGTTCGCCCGTGTAAAGAAGCCGATATTGTAGAGATTGATACTTTCAGGGAACTGAAGGCTATTGATAAGACGTATGATGTTTGAGAGTCGGGAAAATGAGTAAAAAAGAAGTGAGTTTACAAAGACAGTTGAATCCGATGAATGTTTGGGCAATAGCATTCGGATGTATTATCGGGTGGGGTTCGTTCATTAATCCGGGAAAAAAATTTTTACCGAATTCCGGAGTATTCGGTACTGCAATTGCTATGGTTATGGGTGCTGCGGTGATGATTATTATTGCATGCAGTTATGCCTATATGGTTCCCAAGTATCCTGAAGCAGGCGGAGAATTTACTTTCACCAAAAACTGTTTCGGAAAAATTCCTGCCTATATTTGCGGCTGGTTCCTTGTTGCCGCCTA